>JAYGEV010000034.1:0-2230 GCA_046582225.1 Pseudomonadales bacterium | reverse complement strand
TCCGTTCAACGTGTGGCCTGCCTACGTTGCCGGGCTTGTCACGCTGGACACACTGGCCGCCATCGTCCCGGACCAGGCCTCGGCGATGGAATGGTTTTTGCGGGCCATTCCGTACAATTTCTATGCCTGGATCGCAGTGTTAATGACGTTGCTGTTCGCGCTGGACAAGCTGCCCTGGATGGGGGCACCCATGCGCAAGGCCGTGCAACGGGTGACGTCATCAGGCCAACTCGATCGACCCGGGGCCATGCCAATGACGGCCACCGAACTCACAGAATCTAACCTCGCGGATGGCTACCAACCGGCACTCATTGATTTCTTCGCGCCAATGGCGACATTACTGGGGATGTGCATCGTACCCTGGCTGCTGGGCGGCTCGCCCATGGTATTCGAAGCGTTCGCACTGGCTGTGGTCGTAAGCCTGGTGGTCTCTGTATTTAGGGGCCTTACGGTTGGCGACGCATTCGACGCAGTGGTCTCAGGGATCAAGGGAGTCACCATTGGAGCGATCATCCTTGGCCTGGCTGTCACCCTCGGCGCGGTTTCCGAATCACTGGACGCCTCTGCCGTCATCATTGGCGCGACCGCGCAGGGGCTCACCGCCGTTCCGTACATTCTGCCGGCGCTGTTGATGGTCATCTGCATGCTGGTGGCATTCTCAATCGGGTCTTCCTGGGGTACCTACGCGGTGATATTCCCGATCGCGCTGCCGCTCGCCTACACACTCTCCCCGGATCCCGGGTTTTTCGCGCTCAACTTCGGCGCTATTCTTGGTGGCGCGGTGTTCGGCGATCAGTGTTCGCCGATATCCGATACCACGATCCTGTCGTCGCTCGCGTGCGGTTCGGACCTGATGGACCACGTGACCACTCAACTGCCTCTTGCGCTGTGCGCGGCTGGCATCTCCGTGGTGCTCTACACTCTCGTCGGGTTCATTCAGGTAGGCTGGTAGCAACGCGCACATGATGAGGCGAAACACGTGAAGAAAATCTATGCGCTGTTCGGCGATGACCAGCGGGTGAGCTCGTTCAATCTTGGCACCGAGGCGGCAAGTCAGACAATGACTGGACTTTTTCCAGCCTTGCGTCACTACCGGCAGTTCGAAAGAGGGCCGAAGCAGCTGACAAATCTGGTCCGCGCGCCTTATCTCGCCTCCGCCGAGCTGTGGTTGGACACAGCAGAAGATGCCACAGAGATGCTCGGCGCACTGCGTGCAGCGGCCACCACACTGCCGGCCGTATTTGCCCGCGACCCTGCGTTGCTGGTGGAAAGCCAGGAACACAACATCAGTGGCGAGCCATGGAACGACAGCGGTTTCAAAGCCACTTTTCTGTTCAACCGTAAACCCGCAATGGATCTGGAAGCGTTCCACACCTACTGGCTGAACGACCACGGACCCATCGCCGCAAAGACCCAGGACGCCGAACACTACATACAAAGCCACATCTGTGAGCCGGAACGAATCTACGACGGCATCACCGAGCTGTTCTGGCGCGATCATGACACCGCTCTGGCCAGCATGGCGTCGCAGCAGATGACCGTGGACCAGTCCAACGATGCGCAAAACTTCGTGGATGGCGGCAGCCTGGTGGTGTTCCTCAGCAGCGAGACGCGGTGATTTGACCCGTTTCACGGCAACTTTCACAGCAACAAAGAACAACGTCATTCTGATCGGCATGCCGGGTGCCGGAAAAAGCACCGTTGGCGTGCTGCTGGCGAAACGTCTCGGCTACGATTTTGTAGACACCGACCTGCTGATCCAAGTTCACCAGGGAGAGTTCCTGCAGGAGACGCTGGATGCCCGGGGATATCTGGAATTGCGCGACATCGAAGAACAGGTCCTGCTGTCTCTGGATATTACCAGGACCGTGGTTGCCACAGGCGGCAGCACCGTATACAGCAACAGAGCCATGGCCAAGTTGGGAGATAGCGGTGTTCTGGTCTATCTGGCCGCGGAACTCGACGAGCTAAAACGGCGAATCGATGACTACGCAACCCGGGGTATCGCGCGCCGACCCGATCAGAATTTTGAAGACCTGTTTGCCGAACGCACGAAGCTGTACAGCCGGCACACCCAGATCACCGTCAACGCCGCCCAGCAGCTCGATCAGGTGGTAACAGAGATCGAAAACGCCCTTCGGCGGCAGCCGAATCAGGTACCGGCAACGTAATCGATGACCAGCGCCACGCGCCGGTTAGCAACACCGTCGGCTCCCCAGGCCTTCCACCG
>JAYGEV010000498.1:0-3800 GCA_046582225.1 Pseudomonadales bacterium | reverse complement strand
TCCCCGGCAGCCTTCGGCAAAAATCGTATATTTGCCCATTAGCTCGTAGCCCGGCTCGAAGGTACCTTTCTGCTCGCCATCCGCGGCCACACCCATGTCGCCGGTGGCAACCCCAACCACTGCGCCGTTGTCCCCGTAAAGTACCTCGGAGGCGGCGAAACCCGGAAACACGTTCACGCCCATTGCCTCGGCCTGCTCGCCCAGCCAGCGACACAGATTACCCAGGCTCACCGCATAGTTGCCATGGTTGTGGGTAACCCTCGGTACAGCAAAGCCGGGCACCTTGATGCGGTTTTCGTCGTTGATCAGGTAGTACACTTCATCGACGGTCACCGGGTTGTTGAGCGGCGCACCGCGCTCGCGCCAGTCGGGAAACAACTCGTTCAACGCAGTGGGTTCTACCACCGCACCGGAAAGGATGTGCGCGCCAATCTCCGAGCCTTTTTCGACCAGGCACACGCTTAGCTCCTGTTCTGCACCTTCAGCCAGCTGCATGAATCGGCAGGCGGCCGCCAGACCCGATGGACCGCCGCCAACGATCACCACATCAAATTCCATAGATTCTCTTGCCACCCACGTACTCCCTTTGGGTAAAGGACCGAGCCACCGCGCATTATAAGCCTTCACCTTGACCTGGTTAAGGGCTCAAGAGAGAATACGCGGCCCGCCGGCGGGGCCTTCGGCGTGGCGTTCTGCTGGGACCTTCTGCGAGAGAAGAGGGCAGGCGGGCCAACCTCGGCCTGCAGTCGATTTGGACAGTGTTCTAAACAACTTGTTAATCCATTTGAGGAATTCATGAAGGTATTGGTTCCGGTAAAGCGTGTTGTGGACTACAACGTCAAGGTCCGGGTAAAGCCGGACAACTCCGGCGTTGACCTCAACAACGTCAAGATGTCCGTAAACCCGTTCTGTGAGATCGCTATTGAAGAGGCCGTGCGGCTTAAAGAAGCCGGTATCGCCACCGAGGTGGTCGCGGTATCCGTAGGAAGCAGCGCCTGCAAGGAGCAGTTGCGAACGTGTCTGGCACTCGGTGCTGATCGAGCGGTGTTGATCGAGACGGACCTCGAGATTCAGCCTCTGGGCGTCGCCAAAGCGCTCAAGGCACTGCAGGACAAGGAACAGGCCGACATCGTGATCTTCGGCAAACAGAGTATCGATGGCGACAACGCCCAGACCGGGCAGA
The DNA here is from genome assembly GCA_046582225.1 of Pseudomonadales bacterium. Lineage (GTDB taxonomy): Bacteria > Pseudomonadota > Gammaproteobacteria > Pseudomonadales > Azotimanducaceae > JAYGEV01. The sequence continues at coordinate 2,617 of JAYGEV010000498.1, read as the reverse complement.
TGTTCGCAGCGCTGGCCGGCATGGCGCAGGGAACGTTTGCCTCGGAGCTGACGATCGCCGACGGCAAGGCTCAGGTGATTCGAGAAGTAGACGGCGGGCTGCAAACGGTGTCGATCAATCTGCCATGCGTGGTCACCACCGACCTGCGGCTGAACGAACCCAGATACGCATCGTTACCCAATATCATGAAAGCCAAGAAAAAACCGTTCGACATGCTCACACCTGAGGGACTCGGCGTGGATGTAGCCCCCACAGTGTCTGTATTGTCTGTTGAACCACCTTCGGAACGTCAGGCCGGGATCAAGGTGGATAGTGTCGAAGAGCTTGTCGACAAGCTGAAGAACGAAGCAAAGGTGATCTCATGAGCGTGCTGGTCGTTGCCGAACACGATAACGTCGAACTCAAACCGGTCACCCATGTGGTCATCGCCGCCGCCATCGCAATAGGCGGCGATATCGACGTACTCGTTGCGGGAGAAGGGTGTGGCGAGGTGGCTCAAGCCGCGGCTAAGGCAGCGGGGGTAACCAGGGTGTTGCTGGCTGACAATGCCGCCTACGCACATCAGCTGGCCGAGAACATTTCATTGCTGGTCGCCGATATCGGCGCCAGCTACTCGCATATCCTCACCGCTCACACCACCATCGGCAAGAATTTCCTGCCCAGAGTCGCCGCTACGCTGGATGTCGCGCAGATATCCGACATCCAGGGCGTAGACAGTCCGGATACGTTTAAACGACCAATCTATGCCGGTAACGCAATTGCTACTGTGAAATCTGACGATGCGATCAAGGTCATTTCCGTGCGGGGCACCGCCTTTGATCCGGTCGCCGCCGAGGGTGGCTCGGCTGCCGTAGAGAGTGTGGACGCCGTTCACGACGCCGGCATCTCCAGCTTCGTCGGCGAAGAGGTTGCCAAGTCCGAACGTCCGGAACTCACCGCTGCAAGTATCATTATTTCCGGCGGTAGGGGTATGCAGAGCGGCGACAACTTCGTTCTTCTGGAAGGCATTGCTGATAAGCTCGGAGCCGCAATCGGCGCATCTCGAGCGGCCGTGGATGCTGGATTCGTCCCCAACGACATGCAGGTCGGTCAGACCGGCAAAATCGTGGCTCCAGATCTCTATATCGCGGTCGGGATTTCGGGCGCAATTCAGCACCTGGCGGGAATGAAAGACAGCAAGGTCATCGTCGCGATCAACAAGGATGAAGACGCGCCGATTTTTCAGGTGGCCGACTATGGCCTGGTCGCCGATCTTTTCCAGGCGCTGCCTGAGCTTGAGGCGTTGCTCTAGTCGGTTTGTTGTTAAATTTCCCTAACAAGTTTGCCACAGCAATGTCAGAATACCGGTGTGCGCAATATTAAGGAGTCAATCTCGTGGCAGTGTATGAACTGAATAACGGTCAGCTTCTGCGTGTGGCCCGCAGCATCGATGGCAAGTTGCAGCAGCGCTACTTCAGCCTGACCGGGTTGAACAAAACCAAACAACGAGGCGTTCGCCGCGATGCCAGGGCCCTCGACCAGCAGTGGACGGAAGCCCAGAACAAGGCAAAGTCGAAGCGCGTTCGTGAAGCATCTACCGACAAGAAACACACCACCGGCGTGCGCGGTATCAATCTGGTCCGTCGACCGTCACCGGCGTTTCGTGTACAGGTGCAAACCAACGGCAAATCTCAGGTTCGCGAGTTTTCAGTAAAACGTCTGGGCAACAAGAAGGCCTGGGGCCAGGCAACCCGGTATCTGGCCGAGTGTCGCGGCTACAAAAGCGTGCCGAAAGCCTGGACAAAGGTTCCTCGCGTTCCGAAGCGTTGACCGCTTAGCCGAACCGCTTGGCCGTGTACCACGTTACCGGCTGGGCGTGGTTGTGCACCTCACCCGCAACGTCGAGCACCAGTGAGAAAAGCGCCATCCGAATCAAAACGCCGTTGTCGGTCTGGCGAAAGATCGCCAGATTCGGGTTCAGGATCAGGTCGTCATCAAGTTCCTGGGCCTGGGCGCGCGAATCTCGCGGCAACGGATGCATGATCACGGTGTTCGGTTCGCAGTTTTTCGTGTAAATCGACTGATTGACCCGGAACAGCCCACGATAGCGATCTGCTTCGGCCTGGGTTGGGAAGCGCTCTTCCTGAGTGCGCGTCACATAAAGGATGTCCACGTGATCGATGCCGGTTTCGAGCTCGTGGTGCTCCTCCACCTCGTGCCCGGCAGCCTTGAGTTCGCTGATGATTTCCGGAGGGGCAGCCAGCTCCGGGGGTGATACCAGCTTGTAGTGAACCCGGTCGAACAGCGAGAGCATCTTACACAGCGAATGTACAGCGCGGCCGTATTTGAGGTCGCCAACGAGCGCGATGCGCAAGGTATCGATACCGCGCCCGCGACTCTCCATTTCTTTGCGGATGGTGTACAGGTCGAGCAAGGCCTGGCTCGGGTGCTCGTTGGTGCCATCGCCGGCGTTTATGACCGGCACCCGGCTTGCTTCGGCAAATTCAGCAACCGATCCGGCCTCGGGATGGCGCATTACGATCACATCGCTATAGCCGGACAGGACTCTCGCCGTATCGTATAGAGACTCACCTTTGGCCAGCGATGAGGCTCTAACCTCGGTGGTTTCGCGCACCTC
>JAYGEV010000456.1:0-4779 GCA_046582225.1 Pseudomonadales bacterium | reverse complement strand
CGCCGGTGAGACGGGTATCTCGGAATCGGGGTATCGACTGGTTATGAACTGCAACGAGCAGGGCGGACAGACGGTATTTCACATCCATCTGCATCTGATGGGCGGCCGGCAGCTCAGAGCGCTCGGATAATCCCAGCGCCGGCATGCGAAAATCCGACACACTCGCCGATTTCCTGGTCGCCCAGGTTGACCACGCGCTGCGCACGCTCTCTGGTAACTCCCGCGCCCAACGGGAGTACCCGGCGTCGGCGATCGCCGAGGCTGAGCTGAACGCTAGCGAGCAGAAACATGCCGCTGGATTGATGCGCGTGAATCACACCGGTGAGATCTGCGCCCAGGCGCTCTATGAAGGACAGGCGCTGACGGCCTCAGACCCGCAGACGCGTGATGCACTGAAGTCGGCGGCCAGCGAAGAGACAGACCACCTGGCCTGGTGCGAGGAACGGCTGGGCGAACTGGACAGCCGACCGAGCGTTTTGAACCCCGCGTTCTACGCGCTCAGCTACGCGATGGGTGCGCTCACGGGCTTGATGGGCGATAAGATCAGCCTGGGATTTGTGGAAGCCACCGAGGATCAGGTGTGCAAACACCTGGCCAACCACCTCGAAACGCTTCCCGAGGCCGATGGCCGCAGTCGGCAGATCGTGAAAAAAATGCACGATGACGAAGCCCGCCACGGGTCCGATGCGTTGGCGGCCGGCGGTGCTGAGTTTCCAGAGCCGGTAAAGCAGGCCATGTCGGCGCTGTCGAAGCTTATGACCGAGACGACCTACCGCCTGTAGAGATCGGCGGGTGGTAGATGAGCTGCACGACGGTGCGATCCGGGTCCTCGCAGTACATGGATCGGGCGCCATCGCGGTGGGTCTTTGGCTCCCGGAGAATGTTGATGTCGTTGGCTTTCAGGTATGCATGCCACACGTCGACCTCATCGATCTCATCGACGATGAACCCGATATGATCCAGCTTCTGACCGCGCAAGCTGCGTGGTTCGGTAGCCCGGTGCAGGGCCAGATTGTCGTTGCCGGAGGTCAGATAGTAGTTGTCCGGATCGGGATTCCACTCCACCTTCATGCCCATAACCTCGGTGTAGAAGTGCAGCGAAGCTTCGAGCGAGGCGGTAAATAGCGCCACGTGTCTGAGACCGGCGTGAGGTTTGGGCGTGGCTGGCATGTCGAACTTCTTTGGTTACGGGTCTTGAGCTTGCAGTATTTCGTAGCTGTGGCTGATTGCAACACCCCCGCGCTCCAGCATGATCGAGGCGGAGCAGTACTTCTCCGCTGACAGGCGAACCGCCCGTGCGACTTTTTTGTCGTGGAGGTCAATTCCACTGACCTCAAAGTGCAGGTGAATCGACTCGAATACCTGGGGAACGGAGTCTGTGCGCTGGGCTGTTAACTCCGCCACGCAATTGACGACGTTCTGCCGTGACTTCGCCAGAATGTTGACGACATCAAAGGATGCACAGCCTCCCAGGCCCATGAGCACGAGTTCCATCGGTCGAGATCCGCGATTCTCGCCCCCGGAATCCGGGGGTCCGTCCAGCAAAACCGTGTGTCCCGAGTCCGCTGTCGCTTCGAAGTGTACGTTGTCGATCCATTGTATTTTTGCGCGCAGGTCCGGCAAAACTCGTGTTTTGATATGCAATTGCGTGACATTTTCTTCGAATCGAGAGTGAACTGCGACCGTTCATACTGTGAACTGACACAGTTTGTCGACCAGTTCTCGTCGCCACTAACCACCTTGTGCAAGTATTGATTCCGCAAAATGTTACGACGGAGCGGAACCAAATGCTTGCCACCAAAAGTTCGGAAATAATGGGTATGGGAAAACCCCTTACTGCTAAGGGATTCCAGATAAGCACGCCCCAGGAAAATGCTTATCTCGATGCCTTTCTGGTGGCGGCACATGGTCGTAAGTACCCGGCTAAGAGCACGTTTATCTATGCAGGAGACAAGCGCGATTCTATCTATTTCATTCTCAAAGGGTTGGTAACGGTCCTGGTCGGGGGCGAGTCCGGGCGCGAGATCATCGTCACCTATCTGAATAAGGGCGATTTCTTCGGAGAAATCCCACTGTTTACCGGGGACTCACCCCGTTCGGCATGGGTCAAGGGAAAGACCGAGTGCGAAGTGGCTGAACTCAGCTACGGAAAGTTCAAGGAACTTGCCGAAAAACACACCGAACTTTTGTACGCCGTGAGTCGACAGATGGCCGATCGCCTCTGCCGCACGACTCAGAAGGTGAGCGATCTGGCATTCCTGGATGTGACCGGCCGTGTGGCAAGGACGCTGCTCGATTGCACCCTTCAGGAACCGCGTCGGTTAAAGTCGTCAATGCATACTGGCAGGTGAAACGCAGCGGGCGCCTGTAGTCGACGCCCGTTAGCTGAACAGTTCCTGCAGCGCAGCTCCGGGATCGGCTGCGCGCATGAACGCTTCGCCGACCAGAAAACAGTGAACGTTGTGCCCGCGCATCGCAACCACATCGGCGTGACTGCGAATGCCGCTTTCGGTCACTACCAGCACATCGTTAGGGATTGAATCGAGCAATCCGTAAGTTGCATCGAGGCTGGTCTCGAAGGTTTTGAGGTTTCTGTTGTTGATGCCGATCAGCCCGGGTTTCAGGCTCAACGCGGCCTCGAGTTCGAGCGGGTCGTGTACCTCCATCAGCACGTCGAGGCCGAGACCACGTGCGGCGTGGTGCAGGACCGTGAGTTGGATGATGTCCAGCGCGGCGACGATCAGCAGCACACAATCGGCGCCGAGGTTGCGGGCCTCGAACAACTGATACTCCTCCACCACGAAGTCCTTGCGCAGCACTGGCAGGTCCACGGCCGCTCGCGCGGCGCCCAGAAAGTCATCGTGACCCTGAAAGTACTTTTCGTCGGTGAGCACTGACAGGCAGGCAGCTCCGCCGGCCTGGTAGCTCTCCGCGATCGCAACCGGATCGAAATCTTCCCGGATCAGGCCTTTGCTGGGCGAGGCTTTCTTGATTTCGGCAATTACCGCCGCCTGGCCCGCATCGACCTTCGAGCGCAGGGCCGCGATGAATCCCCGTGGCGCCGGCACATCGACCAGCCCAGCCTTCAGATCAGCCAGGCTTCGGGTCGCCTTGCGCTCGGCGACCTCCCCGCGTTTGTGTTCCAGGATCTCGTCGAGGATGGTGGTCTGGGCACCAGACTCGGTCACGACTCCCCCATGAGTCGGGTAATGCGGACCAGTTCCGCGAGGCGCTCATTGGCCAACCCGGCCGCAATCGCGTCCTGGGCCATGATGACACCATTTTTGAAGCTGGTTGCGACGCCGGCTGCGTAGATCGCGGCTCCGGCGTTCAGGCTGACGATGTCGGCAGCGGCGGAGTCGGGTTCGGTCAACGCCTGCTTCATCAGCGCCAGACTCGATTCTGGTGAGTCGGCCCGCAAGCCGTCGTGGGACGTAGCGGTGATGTCGAAATGCCCGGGCTCGATCTGATAGTCGCTGATCTCGCCGGATTTTAGTTCAACCACCCGGGTCGGAGCATCCAGCGCGATCTCGTCCAACCCGCCGCTGTGCACCACCAGCACGTGATCGGCTCCGAGGAGCTTCAATACCTGCGCCATCGTGGTCTGCCAGTCGGGGCTGAATACGCCGACCACCTGGTTCCGCGCACCGGCGGGATTGGTCATGGGCCCCAACACATTCATCATGGTTCGCGCGCCCAGTTCCTGGCGCACGGGTGCGGCGAAACGCATCGCGCTGTGATGGGCCTGTGCAAACAGGAAGCCAACGCCGACATCTTCGATGCAGTGCGCAATCTGCTCGGGCGCCAGTTCTATGTTGACCCCGGCGGCTTCTAGTACATCGGCGCTGCCGCTGTAGCTCGTCATCTTGCGATTGCCGTGCTTGGCGACCTTGGCGCCGGTGGCCGCAGTAACAAACGCCGCCGCCGTGGAAATGTTGAAGAGCTTCGCCCCGCTGCCGCCCGTGCCGCAGGTATCAACGAGGTAAGGCAAGTCAACCTCAACCTTGGTGGACAGCGCGCGCATGGCTTCTGCGGCACCGGCGACCTCGCCTGGCGTTTCGCCTTTCACCCGAAGTGCAGCAAGCAGGGCGCCCAGCTGCGCCGGTGTGGTGCTGCCGGACATCACCTCCAGAAAAACCTCGCGGGCGTCCTGCTGGGAGAGGTCGTGGCCCTCAAACAGTTCCGCCAGTGCGGATTGAATATTCATCCGTCGCTCCCCGCGGGACTCACCTTGAGAAAATTGCGCAGCAGGTCGTGGCCAATCGCGGTGCGAATGGACTCAGGGTGAAACTGCACACCCTGCATGGGCGACGATGCGTGTCGAACTCCCATAATCTCATCGAACTCGCCGTCGCGCTCGGTCCAGGCGGTGATCTGAAGACCGTCGGGGAGGGTGTCGCGCTCCACGACCAGCGAGTGATATCGGGTGGCTTCGAACGGTGACGGCAAGCCGTGGAATACGCCTTGCCCGTTGTGGTGAATCATCGAGGTCTTTCCGTGCATCACCTCGCGGGCGCGAACCACCGTGCCGCCCAGCGCCTGGCCGATACTTTGGTGGCCGAGACAAATGCCGAGAATGGGGACGCTCGAGCCGAAGGTGGTGACGATATCCATGGAAATCCCCGCTTCGTCCGGCGTGCACGGCCCCGGGGAGATCACGATTTTCTCTGGTGCGAGTGTCGCGATCTCGTCGAGCGTGATCTCGTCGTTGCGGTACACGCGCACCTCGGCGCCAAGCTCGCCCAGGTACTGGACCACGTTGTAGGTGAAGGAATCGTA
>JAYGEV010000360.1:0-15688 GCA_046582225.1 Pseudomonadales bacterium | reverse complement strand
GTTGATCATTGTGGTATGGCTGTCGGTGCCGACCAGGGTATCCGGATACGCGACCGTAACGCCGTTTTCTTCCCGGGTCCATACGGTCTTCGCCAGGTATTCGAGATTCACCTGATGGCAGATCCCGGTGCCAGGAGGCACAACCGCAAAGTTATCAAACGCCTGCTGTCCCCAACGAAGGAACCGGTAACGTTCGGCGTTGCGTTCCATCTCGATATCGACGTTCTCGCCAAAGGCTTCGGGTGATCCGAAGCTGTCCACCATCACCGAGTGGTCGATCACCAGATCCACACGTGAGAGTGGATTGATGATGTTGGGATCAAGCCCCGCCTCGACGACAACACTGCGCATCGCAGCCAGGTCGGCAACCGCCGGAACCCCGGTGAAATCCTGCATCAGAACTCGAGCCGGCCGGTAGGCAATTTCTTCTGCGGCGGGCGGGCTGTCCGCCCAGCCAGCCAGCGACCGAATGTCTTCAATCTTGACGGTCGTGCCGTCTTCGAATCGAAGCAGGTTTTCCAGCAGAATTTTCAATGACATCGGCAGCCTGGAAATGTCGCCGAGTCCCGCAGCCTCGGCGGCTGGCAGGCTGAAGTAGTCATAATCCTGACCACCGACGGTCAGGGTCTTACGCGTGTTGAAACTGTTTAGGCTCATCGCTTCTCGCTCGCTGGTACTTGATTGGCAGGACCGACGCAGCTGATCAGGCGCGCCCCGCCTCAAAAAAGGGGCGGTATTGTACTCGCTACCGAAAGACGCGGTAGTACGCTAATGATGATAGTAAAACGCGCGCGTTTCGTGGTTTCTACGCAGTCTCTGACGGAGTCGCGTGGGAACGGTACAGGTGATCTCCGCAGCGCCAGCAGAAACCCGCTTCAGGAACGTGTCCCTCGGCGGAGCATTGTGGGCACGTTCGCGTGTTAGATGATCGGCGCGAAGCCTCGTTGATCTCGAGCGTCACAATTCCGGTAGGAATCGCAATGATGCCGTAGCCCATGATCATCACCAGCGACGCGAATGCCTGGCCCAGAGGCGTTTGTGGCGTGATGTCACCATAACCTACCGTGGTCATCGTGATGATGGCCCAGTAAATGCTGCGAGGAACGCTGGTGAAGCCATTGGCCTCGCCCTCGATGAGATACATCAGAGAACCGATAACCACGACAAGTGCGGCAACGGCTGTAACGAACACGGTGATCTTACGGCGACTTGCACGCAACGCTTGAGCAAGCAGCTCCGCCTCGCCAACAAAGCGCACCATCCGCAAAACCCGGAACACCCGCAATACCCGCAACACGCGGATCACGAGCAGGTACTGCGTACCGGCGAACAACAGGCTGAGGTAGGTCGGGATGATTCCGAGAAGATCGACGATTCCAAAAAAACTCCGCGCGTAAAGCGCAGTGTTCTGGATGCACCACAGCCTCAGACCGTACTCGATGGTGAACAGAATGGTGAAGAACCACTCGACCGAGTACAGCCAGTCGCTGTAGCCGATGTGAATGGCCGACACCGAATCGAGCATCACCGCCAGCACGCTGCACAGGATGCATATGATCAGGCCCACATCGAACGCCTTTCCGGCGGGCGTGTGGGCTTCGAATATGATGATCCGGACGGTGTCTTTGTCGAAAGCCATGGCCTTTATTAAACCACGCCTTCCACGCCCTCCGTAAAAGGAGGTTACGCTAACTCACGAAGACACCGACCCTTTCAAAAAAACTGCTTAGTGCACCTGAACGTCGATGCTGCGCGGCTGTTCCTTTTCCTTCTTCGCAACCACCAGATACAACACGCCGTCTTTGGCCGTCGCCCCAATGCCTTCTTCATCCACATTTTCCGGCAATCGGAAGCTGCGGCGGAATCGTCCAACCTGTCGCTCTACCCGATGCGTCCTGCCGTCAGCTTCCTTTTCCACGTTACGCTCACCGGCTACGGTCAGCACTCCGTCCTTCACCGACACGTTGATGTGTTCCCGCGCTACCGCTGGAATTTCCACGTCGATCCTGTATTCCCCATCGGTCTCAGAAATATCCACCGCCGGCGTCCACGCCGAGCGAGACGGAGTCTCGCTGGGTAGCGCGGCCATAGTGGCGAACAGGTCATCAAACTCGCGCCACGGGTTCCATCGCACAATGCTCATTTCGATCAGCTCCTACGCAATAAATTTGTTTCAGACGATCCTAAAATGGGAGCAACCGAATGTTTTCAAAGGTCTTGAAACGAGAAATATTGCCCCCACTCGCGCCTGGAACCCGCGTCAATCTCCACCCGGGACGCGCTATCGCTCTTTGACGATTCGATACACCGCCTCGACCGCCCGCGCCACTCCCTGGGCAGAAAATTTCGGCGGCAGAATATCGGTAGCTTTGGATTCAAGCGGTTGGATGCTGCAGCGTTCTTCGAAGTGGACGGTCACCTCTTCAGGCAGCACCGAGAACGGCGGGCCGGCGACGAGGTTTTGATCGTACTCCAGAGTCACCAGAAGTATCTGGGTCTGATCCGGAATCACCCGCAGCATATGGTCAACGTACCTCGCTCGAAGGTTGGCGGGTAGCGCGACCAGCGCACCGCGGTCAAATACCGCGCTGATGTCGGCGAGATCGGTGGCAGTGAGTTCAAAAAAGTCGCCGCAAACAATGTCAGTGTTCGGGCCCTGAAAACTCACTCTGCTATCGGACACCACTCGCTGGTATGGCTCATCGGACTCCTCGAAGTAGGCTTCGATGGCCAGCTCGATGAGCTCAATTCCGCGCACCAGATGACCCTGCGTCACCAACCAGCGCATGTCCCAGCTTTTGCCACACATCGGCACGAAGACGCCGGAGGCGTCCGGGAGCTGGAGCCTCTCCCAGTATTTGACCAACCACGGATTGAATTCCGCCTGATGAAAGCCGATCTGATTGCTGTGCCAGCGATCGCGCCAGAATTTCAGTTCCATGGGCGCTCCATAGCCATGGGATTGGTAGACCGGTATCGACGACTGCTTCGAGGTGTTGACGCCAACCGCACCACCAGAGATCCTTCCCCCTCGCTACCAGCCGATTCTGACCAAAGCGCCCACTAAAGCAACAGGGAACCGGGGAACATGTATCCACCCGCCAAACTCCGGCGCATCGCCCTGGCGCGGCAGGGCCTGCTGCGAAACTCGCCCTTCGGGCAGGGAAAAGAGGCCACCCGGCGCGCCATCGAGCACCTGGGATATGTTCAGATCGATACCATCTCTGTTGTGGAGCGCGCCCACCACCACGTTCTGCGCACCCGCGTGCCGAATTATCGAGCCTCGTTCCTGGATGCGCTGGTGCGCGAACGAAAGGTTTTCGAGTACTGGTATCACGCCGCCGCGTACCTTCCTATGGCGCACTATCGGTACGCGTTGCCGAATATGCAGGCAATGCGTCGCGGCGAAGTGCGCTGGCAGCGCAGCAATGACAAAAAGCTCATGCGCCAGGTACTGGAACGGGTTGAGAGTGACGGACCACTCAGAGCGCGCGATTTTGCCGACAACCGGGATTCGCGCAAAGGCTGGTGGGACTGGAAGCCGGCCAAACGCGCGCTCGAACAGTTGTTCATGCAGGGCGATCTGATGATCATCGGCCGGGAAGGATTTCAAAAAATCTACGACCTGACCGAACGTGCGTTGCCTGTCGACATAAGCACGGCGACACCAAGCACCGACGAACTGGCCGGACACCTGGTGGACAACACCATCCGCAGTCACGGGTTTTCCACGGCCAAGTTCATGACCTACCTGCGCCCGGGCGCATCGTTGCGCGAGGCGGTAAAGAAGGTGCTGCAGTCTCGTATCGACGCAGGCCGGCTGGCGAAGTTTACGCTCGCCAATGGCGAACTCGTTTACGCCGATCCCGCGCTCACCGAAACACGTGCTCCGGCGGCTCCTGCGAAGGTGCGTATTCTGTCCCCTTTCGACAACCTCGTCATACAGCGCGACCGCGACCAGGCGTTATTCGGGTTCGATTATCAGGTGGAATGCTACGTACCAGAAGCCAAGCGGCAGTTCGGCTACTTTTGCCTGCCGATTCTTTATCGAGACAGCCTCATCGGTCGTGTCGACTGTAAGGCACACCGCAAGGAGGGGCGCCTGGACGTGAAAGCCCTGCACCTTGAAGATGCTCGTCTGATCAATGGCACCGCCGCGAATCTGCCTGACAAGATAATCGACGCGCTGTGTGCATTCGCCGAGTTCAATCGATGCCCGGAACTGAGATTGCTCGCCGTGTTTCCAAAGCAGTGGCACGGCATACTGAACACCGCGCTAACCGAGCGCACCCAACGTTGAGGATCAACCATGGAATACAAACATCCGGAATACCTGACCACCCCGGTAACGCTGACATCACGACTGGAAGATTCCAACCTGCGGATCCTCGACGTCACGGTCTTTCTGACGCCCCAGGAATCCGGTTTTCGGGTAGAAAGCGGGAAGAGCAAATATGACGAGGGCCACATACCTGGCGCTGCGTTCATGGACCTCATCGGAGAATTCTCCGACGCGACCACCGGCCTTGGTTTCAGCCTGCCACAACCCGCCGACCTCGCCGCCGCCCTGGGACAAATCGGCATCGGCCCAGATCACGATGTGGTGCTGTACTCGTCCGGCCACGTGATGTGGGCAACCCGGGCATTCTGGCTGTTGCGCTACGCCGGCCACACTCGCGTCGCGGTGTTGGACGGCGGCCTGGGTCGCTGGAAAGCCGAGGCCGGAGCGATCTCGACAGAACCAAACGACTACCCGGCAACTATATTTGCCTCCGCGCCTCAGCTTGAACTGTTCGTGGATCTAACCGGCATGCAAAGCGCTCTGGGTAGTGCGGACGTTTGCACCGTAAACGCGCTGTCCCCCGAGGTGTACGCAGGAACAGGACAAATGAACTACGGCCGGCGCGGCCACATCCCAGGCAGCCTGAATGTGTACTACGACGACCTGATGGACAAAGGCAATTTCAAACCCGCTGACGAACTCCGCGCTACGCTATCCGCTCACGGTCTCCTCGATGCCGACAAAGTCATCACCTATTGTGGCGGAGGCATCTCAGCAACCATCGACGCATTTGCCTGCCTGTTGATCGGCAAGGACGAAGTCGCCGTATACGACGGCTCCATGGCTGAATGGGTGCGCAACGAATCGCTGCCGTTGACCACCGGTAACACACCCTAGACCGACAGTGGTTATGAACGGCCGAGCAGTTCGAAAAATTCGACGACGCCCCCAATTGGTCTAGAGTTAATGCAATACGGATATTGCACCCGGTCACGGACGACCAATTCCCCTTTGCAATTACCCTAGCTACTAAATCTGTTTGTCGCGTCCTATCCAGTACGGCGCACGAACGTGTCGGCGTTGAATCTTGCCACTGGGCAAACGCGGAAGATCATCCGCAAAGTCCACGGAACGTGGGCATTTGAAACCGGGCAATCGATCCCGGGCGAAAGCCATGACGCTCTCGGCCAGCTCCCGTGAAGCGCTGGAACCAGTCTTGAGTTGAACCACAGATTTGACTTCCTCGCCCCATTCTTCGCTGGGCACGCCCACCGTACAGACGTCGGCAACATCGGGGTGTTTCAAGAGTTCAGCATCGATCTCCTGGGGATAGATATTCACGCCGCCGGATATGATCGTCTCGGCGCTGCGCCCGCTCAGGAAGAGAAAGCCGTCCTCGTCGAAATAGCCTATGTCGCCGAGGGTGAACCAGTCACCACGATAGCTTTCGCTGGTCTTCTGTTGCGCCTTGAAGTACTCGAATCGGCCAACTTCCGGAGCCCTGAAATAGATGAAACCGGATTCGCCCTGGGGTACCGCAACGCCGTCGTCGTCAAGAATACGGGTGCTTTCCGGATCTGGCGCGCGACCGACGCTGCCCGGTTTCTGCAGCCACGTTTCAGAATCGATCAGAAAATTATTGCCACCCTCGGTCGCCGCGTAGTACTCGAAAATGATGGGGCCGAACCACTCGATGATGGCGTGTTTAACATGAACCGGGCACGGCGCCGCACCATGAATCACGAATTTCAAGCTCGACAGATCGTAGCCGCCACGAACCGCCTCGGGCAGCTGCAGCATGCGATGGAACATCGTGGCAACCATGTGTGTATGCGTAATCGCATATTCCTGGATCAGGCGCAGGGTTTCCTCGGCATCCCACCTGTCCATCATGACCACGCCAACGCCCGCGTTCAGCGGCGCTACGATGTTGAACACCAGTGGTGCGGCGTGGTAGGCCGGTCCGGTGCACAGATTTCGATCGGTATCGGGATCACCGGACGCGCGCTGTTGGGAATCCGATCTCTGCACCGGCTGCTCGCGTCGATAGACACCCTTGGGGCGACCGGTTGTACCAGAGGTGTAGAGCATCGACGAACCTCGCTCCGGATCGCCAATATCAGTGGTGGCAAAACTCCCAAGGGCATTTTCCATATCCACAAATCCCGGTACCGGCCCACCGACTGCCAACCTCAGCGAGCAGTTTGCGGCCTGAGCAGCCGCTTCCTCACCTGTGCTCAGCCCCGCATCGTAGATCACCGCTTTGGCTTCGCAGTTGTCGATGATGTACCCCACCTCTGGGCCGGTGAGATGCCAGTTTACCGGGGTCACCCGTACACCGATTCGCATGGCTGCGTAGTAAGCCTCGACGAATTCCGGCCGATTCCGCGTCACCACCGCAATGGCATCGCCGGACTGAATGTCATGGGCGCGAAGCATTCGCGCCAACTGGTTCACACGGCCGTTCAGCTCAGAAAAACTGCGGTCGCCGTAGTGTGTTGCAACGGCCAGGTTGTCAGGGCGCAGCGCCGCATGATACGCAAGCACCATCCCCTGGCTGAGGGCATCATCGGCGGATTCAAATGTCATGTTGTGTGCTCCAGATTGCCCTGGTTGATCCCAGCGACGTCATAGTTCCGCGCTGACCTTGACGGGTTCGCCGTGATGGCTGGTCATCCACAACGAACCTCCCTGCTCAAACGCAACCAGCGCGTCGAGAAATTCAACGTCCGCGACCACGACCTGCTCGCCCAGCAGTTGATCGCGAACGAGCAGCAGCGTCATGTCGTGTGATACGCAGACGTCGAGGTGTCGGTGAGACGAACCCGCGCCTGTGTCCTTATTCTTCGCCGCGGGCGCTTTCAGCTTTTCCGCGATCACCCGCAGTACGAGCTTGGCGGCGATTCGCGGCGGCATCACCGCATCGACGGGCACTTCATCTCGAAACCACGCCTGCAGAAACGCGCTCAGTCCCCCAAGGGCATTCATGCAGCGCCACATTTTCATCTGATCCAACACGTAGAACACACCCAGGGCCTCCACCGGTCGATGCCGGGTGACCAGCCCGCCCTGGGAGGCGTAGCCGGCAAGTATCAGCTCGGCCGTTTCCATACAACGGTGGGGCGGGCTGGCATAGCCCCGCAGCGTCAGCCCTTCGGGCAGCCGGCTGCCCAGCTGGCGGGCAAGCGCCCGACCCTGGGCCGTCAGCGGATTCTCCAGATCGTGGCGGCCAGGCTCAAATTCCCGGGCCGAGTGGCGCATGAGCGCCACCGCATGATCAACCCCGCGATCATAAACCGAGTGCAGCAGGTCGACGGTGGCTTCGCCATATTCCGTCAAAGTATCCTCCCCCTTCCCCGTCAGGAAGCATGTGACAAATGGCGATGGAAAACCTTCTGTATTAGTATCGAAATCTTTCCACTTTTACAGCGATTTTTTAAAACAGCACAAACTGCTGAGATTACCAACAGGCATTCAGGGGGAAGCGATGGATCTTGGAGTATCGGATCGGGTTAAGCCGCTCATTGCGGACATCACAAGTTTTATTGGAGACCATGTCGTCCCGAACGAAAAAGCGTTCGCCGAGCAGGTCGAATCGGGCGGACGCTGGACGGAAACCGCCGCCATGGAGGAGATGAAGGACAGAGCCAAGGAACGTGGTCTGTGGAACTTCTTCCTCCCGGACAGTGAGCGCGGCTCGGGCCTCAACAACCTCGACTACGCGCACATCGCCGAGATTCTCGGTCACTACCCGCTATCTTCTGAGGCAATGAATTGCTCTGCGCCGGACACCGGCAACATGGAAGTTATCGAAAGGTACGGATCCGAGCAGCAGAAAGAAGAATGGCTGCAGCCGCTGCTGGACGGAAAAATGCGGTCCGCGTTCGCAATGACCGAACCCCAGGTGGCATCGTCAGACGCCACCAACATTTCGCTCGATGCCCGCCTGGACGGCGACGAGTGGGTGCTCAACGGTGAGAAATGGTGGACCTCGGGTATCGGTGATCCACGCTGCAAAATCATGATCGTGATGTGCGTCACCGAGCCCGACGCCCCGCGTCATTCACGTCAATCGCAGATTCTGGTGCCGGTAGATACCGAAGGCGTTGAAATTCTGAAGATGATGCACGTTTTCGGCTATGACGATGCGCCCCACGGCCACGGGCACGTTCGCTTTACCGACGTGCGGGTCCCCAAAGACAACATCATCCTCGGCTCGGGCCGCGGTTTCGAAATCGCCCAGGGCAGGCTGGGACCGGGCCGCATCCACCATTGCATGCGTTCGGTTGGCGTTGCTGAGCGGGCACTGGAACTGATGTGCCGACGCGCGCTTTCCAAGGAAGCGTTTGGCAAACCCATTGCCGAGCTCGGCGGCAACTATGACAAGATCGCCGATGCGCGAATCAACATTGAAATGGGACGCCTGCTGACGCTCAAAGCCGCGTACATGATGGACACGGTTGGCAACAAGATCGCTCGCAGCGAAATCGCGCAGATCAAGGTCGCAGTACCGAACATCGCGCTCAAGGTGATCGACGATGCCATTCAGATACACGGTGGCGTAGGTGTGTCGCAGGTGTTCCCGCTGGCCAAGATGTGGTCAAGCCAGCGCACCCTTCGATTGGCGGATGGTCCGGACGAAGTACACCGTCGCTCGGTCGCGCGCATGGAACTCGGCAAATATCCGGACAAGGATCCTATTCGCACGGACGTTTGGTAACGGGAGGAGATCATGGGTCGACTGGACGATAAAGTAGCCGTCATTACCGGAGCGGGCCGAGGTATCGGCCGCGAGATCGCGCTGATGATGGCAAGCGAAGGGGCCAGGGTCGTGGTCAACGATCTTGGCGGCAACGCCGATGGCACCGGCACCGGCAAGATCGCCGACGATGTGGTCGCGGAGATTGTCGCCGCCGGCGGCGAAGCGGTTTCCAACACCTCGTCGATTGCCGAGGTAGCGGGCGGAGAGAGCCTGCTGCAATCTGCACTTGATGCGTTCGACGGTATGGACATCCTGATCAACAACGCAGGGATCCTTCGCGACCGCACCATCTTCAAAATGGAAGAAGCCGACTGGGATGCGGTGCTGGCCGTGCATCTCAAGGGCCACTATTGCTGCTCTCGGCCTTTTGCCCGATATATTCGGGAAAACAATCGCACCGGCTGCAGAATAATGAATTTTTCGAGCGTCTCCGGATTATTCGGCAATTTCGGTCAGGCCAACTACGGCGCGGCCAAGGCCGGGATCGCTGGATTTTCCAGAGTGCTGGCGCTGGAGCTTGCCAAGTACGCCTGTACCGTCAACACTATATCGCCCGGAGCGTTGACGCGCATGACGATCCCGCTGCGCGAGGCGCGCGGCGAAGAAGTCGAACAGTCGGAACTCGACGCGGCCGGCCCGCAGCACGTCGCGCCCATTTGCGTATGGCTGGCTTCTGAGCAGGGCGCGGGAATCACTTCGCAGATCTTCCACAGCGCGAGCGGCGGAGTCGGCATCATGCAGCAGCCACGGGTCATCAAGCAGTTTCACAAGGCCTCCGGGCTTCTGACCCTGGACGAGCTGGATAAACTGGTACCGCAGCTGGTCGAAGCTCGACAGGCCAATGACGCGGCTGCGAAGGAAACGGCAAAGGCGGTCGACATCTAGTACTCGGCCAGCCACGCAAAGGAGGCCACTTGGCCTACGAGATCAAACGATTCCCACACTCGGGTACCGTCGATGCTGACGGCCACATTCTGGAGCCGCCAGATCTATGGGAATCCTATCTGGAATCCAGGTTTCTCGAACGCGCGCTGCGCATCAAGGTCGACGACGATGGCCTGGAGTATCTCGAGATAGACGGCAAACCTTCAAAGCGCACGCGCAAAGGCAGCCTCGGCGTGATGGGCGCAATGGGCGAGGAAAATATGCGGCCGAGCCCCGAGCGCCGTTACGCGGACAACATGCCGTTCGGGGCTGGTGACCCCATCGAGCGCATGGCACTCATGGATCAGGAAAATCTGGAGCTTTGCCTGCTTTACCCCACCGTCGGATTGCTGTGGGAGTGCGAACTCAAGGACCCGGAGCTTAGCCTGGCCTATGCGCGCGCCTACAACCGCTGGATCGCCGATTTCTGCCGCGATTCCAACGGTCGCCTGGTCCCAATAGCCCAGCTCACACTGCTCGACCCCGAAGGCTCCGCAATCGAACTGGAGCGCGCGGTCAAAGACGGTTGCCGCGGCGCCTGGATCAATCCGTTCAACCACACCAAGGTCATCCACGGCAGCCCTGAACACGACCTGTTGTACGCGAAGTGTTGTGAGCTGGGGGTCCCGCTGGCCATTCACCCAACGTTCGTTCCGCATATCGCAGCCGAAGGCATCTTCGAGTGGCCGTTGCCGGGGCGGGGGCCGGCGGAAGCGATCTGGCTGCGCAGCATTACCCAGCAGGTGTTCATCTCATTTTTATCGCTCGGTACTCTGGACCGCTTTCCGGACCTCCGTCTCGGCCTGCTTGAGGTCGGGTGCGGCTGGATCGGTGCACTGCTCGACCGGCTCGACGCCTATGCCGGCGCGATGCGCCTCTCGGGGGGTCGCAGCGCTACCCAGACTTTTCGCGACCAGTGCTTCATCTCAGGAGACCCCGACGAGACCGCGGCAAGCCACATCATCGACCACGTCGGCGCAGATAACTTCATGTGGGCGACCGATTATCCGCATCCTGACCATCCTCATACCTGGGTGGATGCTCTCACGACGTTCGTCGCGCCCCTCTCACCGGCTACCCGAGCAAAATTTCTCGGCGATAACGTCAAGCGTATTTACAATCTAGCGTAAACCGGGCCTGGCCATACAAAAAACCGCGAACCGCCTCACATTTCCACCAACCTATCGCGCTCAGCCTGCGATCTAATGTGACGAAGATCACATTACCCGCAATGAGCGGTAGGGGAAGGCGATGAGGATTCGTAAATCAGTCAGGTTCACAACCCAGGCGCTCAGCGCAACGGCGCTCGTGTGCGCCGCGGTCTGGACCCACAGCGCGGTGGCGGGTGAGATCGTGCGCTGGGTTGACGAAGACGGCGTCACTCAGTTCACCGATGGGCAGTTTTCTGCTGGACCGGCAACGGTCGTGCAGGTACAACCCGCCAACGGCATGGTCGTGCCCATCAGCCCAGAGACGCATCGGGGTGGATCGCCGACGGTCACGCGTATCGCGATGGCGCCGAAGAAGAACAAGCGGGGCTGACGCGGTTACTCCAATCGCAGCCAAAGTGGTGGCTCGAAGCGCCGTGGGCGCTGAGCGGCCTGTTCCCAAACATTAGAAATAGTAGACCCAGCGCAGATAGCCTCGCACGCCGCCGCCCGTGGTGAGCTGCGCGCCTTGCGCGCCCGTTGCCAGCGGCACCCCGCCAAACTCGTCTCCGGCGCTGCCAAGCGGCACCACTACCCCAATCTGGAGGCGCTGGTGGTCGCCAGGTTCGTAGGTTGCCTGAGTCTGTATCAGGCTGCTGCCATCCTGGAGATTGCCGATCAGCGTGAGGTTCTGATTCCATAACGGGTGCCATGCATGGGTTGCTCCCAACGCCAGATAGTCCTTCATCAGATTGAACAACTCTCCCCGTCCAAGCCGGTCACGCAACGGTTCGGAAAGCTCCAACGCTGACTCGGGAAGCTCATCGACCCCGAAGCCGTTGTGGAAATATTCGGCAAACACATAGGTAGTACGACCCCCCACCGCCAGGCTGTAATCCACATTCACAACAAACGAGAGCTTCCAGTCACCTCCATCCAGGCGCGTGGCCACGATATCGGAACGCAGCAACGCTCCTGACAGGGGCCAGCGCGTGGATACCGCGTACACCTCATCCATGAAGTGCTTCGATGCCATCAACTCGACCTCGCCGGCTCCGCCAGCAAGGAAGCCTCGCCACTTGGCGGCCACGCTGGCCGCCTGGCCGGTAAAGTCTTCGTTTTCATCGCGCCGCCCGACCGCCAGAAGCGCCAGGTCGCTACCGTTGGAAAACAGCCGCTCGACCAGCAACAGATCGTCGCCGGCTTTGTAGTCGCGATCCACGGTGGTCGGCGCAAACGGATTGAAAAGATCCATGGGTTGAAACACCAGGCCGTTGCCCCAGCTGACGGCCTGCCGGCCGACACTGACTCCCCAGTCACCGGATCGCCAGCTCAGCGCCAGCCTGTCCAGACGGTGCAGCAGTTGATGCCGGTCGCCACTGTCGATTTCCCAGGTGAGATCCATGAGGCGACGCTCATCACCGGTTGGCGCCTGTTCCAGCGTGGTCCCTGGCGCGGAGATAAACGCCATGGAGTCGCCGCTGATGTATGTTGTTGAATGCTCTATCTGGAGTGTCACGGCCGACCACTGCTGCTGGAACATCAGTCGCAGATCCAGGTTCTGGTCGTAAGCGGGTGTCGAATCCAACACGCGCTGCAGGTCATGCTCAGGAAGCGCAGTCGCGGTCCCAAACCACTTCAGCCGTGCATCGAAAGTATGATCGGCCGATACGTTCTGACAGCACAGACCGAGCAGGCCCAGCAGTCCGAGCCAACGCAACCTAGGCCACGGCGACATGCGCGCTATCTTGCACGATGGTCCCGTCGCGCAGATCGATCTGACGTTTTGCGTAGCCCATGACTATCGGGTCGTGGGTGGCGGCAATGATGGTCACGCCGCGCTGCTCGTTGAGTCCGCGGAGCAACTCCAGCAACTCCCTGGTGGTTCCCGAATCCAGATTGGCGCTCGGCTCGTCTGCCAGCAACAGCACCGGCTCGGTAACGATTGCCCGAGCCACTGCTACCCGTTGCTGTTGTCCACCAGAAAGTTCTCCGGGCCGGCGGTCTTCGAGCTCGCCAATTCCGAGCGCGCGCAATGAACTCCGTGCACGCTCAGCACGCTCGGCGCTTGAAACCCCCTGCAGCTGCATAATGAACTCGACGTTTTCCCGCGCCGAGAGTACCGGGATCAAATTGTAGGATTGAAATACAAAACCCATTCTGTTCAATCGCAGGTCAGACAGCGCGGTCTGACTGAGCGCGTTCAACTCGACCCCATCCACCACAACATCGCCCTCGTCGGGTCGATCCAGACCGCCGATGATGTTGAGCAACGTCGACTTGCCCGACCCCGAGGGTCCGGCAAGGGTTACGAAGTCACCCCTGGCGATTTCAACATCGATCCCGCGCAATGCGTGTACAGGAACGGCATCATCCTGGTAGGTGCGAGCGATGCCTCGACAAACAACGACTATCTCACTCATCTTCTATCTTTTTCCTTTCTACCGCCGGAGTTATCGCCGGAGTGCATCCAGAGGTTTGATCTTCACCGCACGCCAGGCTGGATACAGGCTGGCCACAATCCCGAAAAACAAGCTCATGGACGCGACCAGAACGAGATCTGATACCAGCAGCCTCGGCACCAGCAGGCTACGCATTCCGAATGTCTCGACCCCCGCCGACCACTGCGACAGATCGATACCGTCACCGAGCCAGAGAATGAACGCCCAGCCCAGTGTCAGGCCCAACGCAACCCCCAACGTCATGATCAGGGTACTTTCCAGCACGACCTGCACGATCACCGAGCCTGGCCGCATGCCAACCGCCCTGAGCATACCAAACTCACGGATCCGCTCCATGACCGCGGTAATCAGCGTGTTGACCAGCCCGAAAATCAGAGCGCCCATCATGATCAGAAACCAGATGAAGATGGCGCTGTCGGCGAACAGGAACATTGCGGCCGCCTGGGGCTCGAGCTCCTGCCAGTCCATGACCTCCAGGCCGGTAAAGAACTCGATTAACGCAAGCTTTACGTCGAACCCCTGTGGATCCTGCTTTAGCCGGATAGACACTTCGGTAACCACCGGAGCATCCACCAGCTCCTGCAATCGCCTGACTCCGGTGAACACGAAAACCTTTTCAAGCCCTTCGCCGTCAGCATCGTAGACCCCGGCGATTCGAAAACCGGCTTCGCGGTTGAGTCCGTCGGCGCCCTGGGTGATGAGCACCAGGCGACGTCCGACGTCTGTTTCAAGCTGTTCCGCCAGCGCCTGGCCAATCACAACGCGGCGGTCCTGCGCGTCGGCCAGCGGCTCACCCCGGTACGGGACCGTGCCCAGAAAAGAGATGGATTCCTGGGCAGGATCGACCCCGACGAACTGCACACCGCGAGTCTCTCTTTCACTCATGATCACCGCAGGAATCCGAATGCGCGCCGCCCATCCATCAAGCTCGCTGTCGGGAATATCCGGTCGCCAGCCAGCGGCGAGTTCAAAACTTTTTTCGATGCTGGGATCGTCCAGATAACCGGGCGCGAGAATCTTCAGATGCCCGGTCAGATTTTCGACCGCCGCTTCCTGCATATCGAACTGAAAGCCACGAATGAGGCTGTTCATCAGCGTCACGCCGCTCACCGCCACAACGATAGCCAGCAGCAACATAAAATTGCGACGCTTGTGCCGAAAGAGGTTTCTGCCAGACAGCTGCAACAAAAGTTTCAACGGCATTCGGACTTCCATTCGGGCTTCTTTGGCAGGAGCACTGCTTACTCTCTCGCTCGAAGTGCAACCACCGGCCGCATGTTGCGAATGCGCAACGCAGGAATCAGCGCCGCCAGCTGCGTGCCGACAAACATAACCACAGCACCGGTCGCTAGCGCTGAGGTACTGAAAGCCGGATACAAACGATCCGGGATGTTGTAGGTCGCCATGAGCTCCGCGGCATCGACCGGCAGTGGGATGCCTACCTCACCCAGTATGACAATCATCACAAAGCTGATGCCCGCACCAAGCAGAATTCCGAGCGCGCACAACCACAGCGCCTCGACCATCAGTTCTCTGATGATCGCGCCTGGACGCATTCCGATGGCCATCAACATGCCGAACTCGGGGGTCCGTTCGAACACCATCATCATGAAGGTGTTCACCACGCTGAACGTCACAATCACGGTAATCACGGCAAAAAACAGCTGAGCCCCGACGGATTTGAGCTCGATCATCTGCTCTGCTTCGGGCATCAGCTCGGTCCAGTCGCGGCTCACATACCCGGGACCTTCGAGTTCACGAGCGAGTTCTTTGCTGGTGGTAACGTCATCGACGATCACGACCACGACGTGTGCCTCGTCGGATTCGAGCTCCCAGCCAGCCCGAAAGTCATCGATGGGGATCTGCACCAGCGAGCGGTCGATTTGCGCCTGACCGGTGGTGAACGTGCCAACTATCCGCGCCACATGTGCCGCCACGCCACCCTGTTTGGAGGAACCGAGCAGCACCAGTTCTTCACCGATTCCCACACCCAGATTGCGCGCCAGTGTCGAGCCAATGAAGGCCTCGCCGGGACCCTCGAGATAACGGCCATCGGGCTGCATTCGTGGCAGCGTGGACCAGGCCAGTTCCCGGTCCGCCTCAACGCCTA
>JAYGEV010000356.1:0-4668 GCA_046582225.1 Pseudomonadales bacterium | reverse complement strand
AGCACCGGCATCGAGCAGGGGTGGTGGGCATTAAAGGCGAGCATGCTACAGAGTTTTTCCATTGCCGATCAACGCCGCCGGCTAACCACCTGGCGTAGTCGTTGGCCTCGACACCCCGCCAGCAGTCAGCTGCCAATGGCGCTGCAGGAACTGGATAACGAGTTGTGGCAGCCACAGAACATAGGGCTGATGCTACCGCTCAGCGGCCCTTTAGCGCGCGCCGGACGGGCAGTACGCGACGGATTCATATCCGCCTACCTGCATGCGGCCAATCTGGACTCTGCCGATCGAGTATCGGCCGAGCTACCCGCATTGCAGCTGACGTTCTACGACACGGCTCGAGAACCGGTCGCGATCGTTTATGAACGGGCACTCCTCGAAGGCGTTGACATGCTCATCGGGCCGTTGGCCAAAGACGCGGTCGCAACACTCAATGACCTGAATCCCGAGGTTCCCGCGCTGGCGCTCAACTACCTGGACCTTGGGGCGACGCCTTCGCTCAATCTGTTGCAGCTGGGCCTCGCGATCGAAGATGAAGCAGATACCATGGTCGCTCGATTGCTCGAAGACGGCGCCGAGCGTGTGCTGGTGTTTCACAACTACGAAGACTGGTCCCTGCGCGCCATGCGTCGCCTGTCAGCCAACTGGCCATTTGCCGTGACCGTTCAGCCGTTCGTCGATGTCAAAACGGTCACCGAGTCGGTTGGGCGAGCTATGCGGGTCGAGGCCAGCGAGCAACGCCGTGAGGATCTCGCCGCCTTGCTCGGCTTTGAACTCGAGTTTCTGCCGCGCGCGCGACGGGACCTCGATGCAGTCGTCGCGCTGGTGAGCAACCTCGAGGCCAACGCTCTGGTGCCGGCATTGCGATTTCATTTCGCCCAGGCGCTACCCGTTTATGCCAGCTCCCAGAGCGTGCGCGGTTCGAGGTCGGCACAGCTCGACGAACTGAGTGGATTTCGAGTAAGCGAGCTACCCTGGTACCTGTTCCCCGACCCGCTGTATCAGGAAATGGAAGGCGCATTCGTGTTACGCGGCAATTCGCTGTCGTCGTTGTATGCCCTGGGAGTGGACGCATTCAAAGTGAGCGGCCGGCTCGCATTGCTGGCGCGAGGAGGAGCGAATCAGCTTCTAGGCAGCACAGGCATACTGTCTCTTCACAGCTCCGGCAGATTCACCCGGGAACTCGCCTGGGGAGTCATCAGCCGGGGACAGCTCGTTCCGCTCCCGCTTGTATTCGACCAGGCTTGGGAATAGGTGCGCCGCAAGGACCGGCGGTATACGTGCGCCGGAGGACCGTCCCCCGCCACTTCCGGTGCGTGGGCGGAAACCATTGCACTGCAGCATCTTCAACGCCAGGGGCTCGAACTCGTCACGCGCAATTTTCGATGCCGTCTGAGCGAACTGGATCTGGTGATGGAGCACAACCACATGCTGGTCTTCGTCGAGGTGCGTTTACGCGTCAATACACGATTCGGAAACGGTGCCGAAAGCGTTACGCTGATCAAGCAGCGCAAACTCGTTCGAGCCGCTGGGATATTTCTAAGTCGGCACCCGTTTTACCAGAACAGGCGCGCCAAATTTGACGTCGTGTCGGTGTCGAAGCGAAACTACCGCGCCCGTTGTGATTGGATACAAAACGCATTCACCTGACCATGACCAAACAAGCTCACTTTACGATTCTTCTGGGACTGTCATTGGCCCAGCTTTTCACGCTCACTGGATGCGCAGTTTTTACCAGCGATCTCCGAGTCCGAACTCCCGGCAGCATATTCGATGACGAGATCATCGAATCCATGGTCAAGCGGGAGATCAGAAACTCGGATCCCGCGTTTGACAGCGCCCACCTGGTGGCGGTCAGCTACAACGGTATTGTTCTGCTGGCAGGACAGGTCGAATCAGAAGCGCTGAAGAGCGATGCGCAGAAGGCTGCGGAACGCATCGGCAAGGTGCGAGCCGTGCACAACGAGTTGGAAGTGAGCGGCCCGATCTCCTACGTGGCCCGTACCGCGGACAGCTGGCTCACGACCAAAGTGAAGGCGAAACTCCTGGCCGACAAGCATACAGAGGCCAGCAAGGTGAAGGTGGTCACCGAAAACGGGGTGGTCTATCTGATGGGTCTGCTGCCTAGAGACGAAGCAGACGACGCGGTCGAGGTCGCACGCAGAGTGTACGGCGTACAGAAAATCGTCAAGGTATTCGAATACCTGGACTAGCCGCTTCGAACCACGATTTACTTGATGACCTTCAAGTGAGATCCGGGCGTTGCCTTCCTGCCAGTGCTGGGTTTCGGGCCAGGATCAGTCTCATCACCTGCCGCAGTCACATTCGAGTCAGCTGCGGCCGAAGATTCGCCTGCAGACGGCTCTGCGTCGAACATCATCCCTTCGCCGGTTTCCTTTGCATATATCGCCATCACGAAAGCAACAGGCACCTCCACGGCGATCGGAGCTCCCCCGAATCGTCCATCGAATCGGACAGTTTCATCATCGAAGGTCAGACCTCGAACCGCGGCCGGGGATATGTTGAGCACGATCTTGCCGTCGCTGACATGCTGCTGCGGAACAACGACACTGGCATCGCCCGCGGCGACCAGAATATAGGGAGTCAACTCTGAGTCGAGGATCCACTCGAACAGTGCACCGAGCAGATAGGGACGCTTGGATTTAGCCTTCACCGCCCACGCGCTTACTCACGCATCTCCAGTTCCGTTTCAGACAGGCTCTCGCGAAAGGATTCCCGCTCGAAAACCATCTGCATGTACTTCTGCAGCGGCCGCGTGGATCGCTCTGGCAGAGAAATGCCGACGTGCTTGAGGCGCCAGAGAACTGGCACGACACAGCAATCCACGAGTGTGAAATCCTCGTTCATGAAAAATGGCTTCTCTGCGAATATCGGCGCAATGCTGATAACACTCTCACGCAGCTCTTTGCGGGCCTTGGTAATGGCGGCTTCCCTGCCTTTGCCAGCCATCAGGATATCCAGTCGATTGCTCCACTCTTTCTCCACCCGGGTAATCCATAATCTGGACAACGCTCGTTGTACCGGATACACGGGCAGCAAAGGCGGGTGCGGAAAGCGCTCGTCGAGATACTCCATAATCACGTTCGCCTCATAGAGCACCAGGTCTCTGTCGAGCAACGTCGGCAAACTGTTGTACGGGTTGATCTCGGCAAGATCTTCGGGTTTGTGGCTCGGGTCAACGTCGATGATCTCTACCCCGATGCCCTTTTCTGCGAGCACCATGCGCACCCGATGAGAATAGTGATCTCGGGCGTCGGAGAAAAATGTTATGGACGATCGCTTCGTAACTACGCTCATGTGATTCCTTGCTGCGTAACGGATGGATAATCAAAAGCTGGTTTTTCATGCAGCCACGAACACCCCGTAGCTACTTTGCGGGTTGGCGCTAACCCACTAGTGTCTTACTTCTTTCTGGTATTCACGACCTAACAAAGATGTGAACACATAGAGAATCACGAGAAAGAGCAGAACAAAAATGCCCAGCCGGTGGCGCTCGAGCCTTCCCGGATCACCGGTGTAGTATAGAAAGTTAACAACGTCGTACACGGTCTGATCAAATTCGTCGGCTGACATCTGCCCCGTGCCTTCCTCGACTACGAGTTGGTCACACGCTGCGATCGGGTCCTGAGACGCGCCACATTCAGAAGTCTGGATGCCCTGCAGCCCGATCAGAACATTCGGCATACCTGCGTTCGCAAAAACCTTGTTGTTCACGCCAAACGGTCGGCTGGCGTCAAGATAGAACGTCTTGAGATACGTATAAAGCCAATCCGTGCCGCGCACCCGGGCGACCAGCGTGAGATCCGGTGGCGGCGCCCCAAACCAGCTTTTGGCAAGATCTGGATCCATGCTCGTGGTCATCAGGTCGCCAATCTTCTGGCCGGTAAAAACCAGATTTTCCAGAGCGATAGCGTGGGGAATGCCCAGATCATCCGCAGTACGTTCGTAGCGCTGGTATTTCAGAGAGTGGCAGCCCATGCAGTAGTTTGTGTACAGCTTGAATCCATTTTGGAGCGAGGGCAGATTCTTCAGGTCCGGGTCCATGGCCTGAAGCGGCCAACCCGCTTCGGTCGCAATCACGAGTCCAGGAGTCAGCAGCAGCACGGCACAGACCGCTTTAAGGGCCCGCCTCAATCGCTCCTGGATGTTCATGCGTTAAGTCTCCTCCGCTTTTTGCGCTGGTATCGGCGTGGAGGTCTCACCCATGGTGACCCGGTCTGGCACCGGTTTGGTTTTCTCGGCTCTCGTATACCAGGGCATGAGGACGAAATATGCAAAGTAGACAATCGTGCAAACCTGCGCCAACGCGGTCGCCGTTTTGGATGGCGCAATGGTGCCAAGATAGCCAAGAATGAAGAAGCTGATCACAAACAGTCCAAGCATCGCTTTGGACAATATGCCCTTGTAGCGGATGGATTTTACCGGGCTTCTGTCCAGCCATGGCAGAACGAAGGGGATAAAGATTGCACCCGCCATCACGACCAACCCCCAGAACTTAGCCGGCATCGTAAATAGTGGGAACGTTGCGGCACGCAACATGGCGTAGAACGGCGTGTAGTACCAGACCGGAGCGATATGATCCGGCGTTTTCAGAGCATTCGCCGGTTCGAAATTCGGCGTCTCGAGGAAATAGCCAAACATCTCCGG
>JAYGEV010000158.1:0-5829 GCA_046582225.1 Pseudomonadales bacterium | reverse complement strand
GCTGGCACCGGGTTGTCCACTGCCGGCCGAGCCGCGAGCGAATGAGCGGCCGCGGTTGAGAGACGGATGATGCAGTTCGACCAGCAGGGGCAGTTGTACCCGGGGGTGCTCTCGGTGCGCCATAGAGCCATTGAAATAGTCAAAAACGGACGCATTGTAGCAGCAGTGATTCATTGAGGTAGCATTGCCATGCGCCACGAAAAAATGACCAGCAGACTGCAAAATGCGCTGAGCGACGCGCAATCGCTGGCGATGGGCAGGGACCACACTGCCGTTGAGCCTTTGCATCTGTTGGCGGTGCTGGTTGAACAGACGGGCGCGACGATGCTGCCTCAGCTGGTGCGCGCCGGTGCCAGGGCGGACGAGGTGCGCACGCGTGTGAGTGACGGCCTGGACTCGTTGCCGACGTTGAAAAATCCCACCGGCGAGATTTCACTTGGACCGGGATGTATCCGCATACTGAATCTCGCGGACCGACTCGCGCAGAAAGCCGGAGACAGTTTTCTGTCGACCGAGCAGGTGTTGCTGGCGTTGTTCGAAGATGTGACCAGCGCCGCGGTCCTGCGCGAGTCTGGCGTTGATCAGGCAGCACTGGAACAGGTAATCAAAGAATCCCGCAGCGGAGAGACCGTGTCAGACCCGAATGCAGAAGAGCATCGCGAGGCTCTGGATAAATACACCGTTGACCTCACCACCCAGGCAGAGCAGGGCAAGCTTGACCCGGTGATCGGCCGCGATGATGAGATCCGCCGCACCATTCAGGTGCTGCAACGTCGCACCAAAAACAATCCTGTATTGATTGGCGAGCCCGGTGTGGGAAAGACCGCCATCGTTGAGGGGCTTGCGCAACGAATTCTCAACGGCGAGGTTCCCGAAGGCCTTAAAGACAAACGCATCCTGGCACTGGATATGGGCGCATTGATTGCCGGCGCCAAGTTTCGCGGCGAGTTTGAGGAACGCTTGAAGGCGGTACTTAACGAGCTGTCCAAACAGGAAGGCAGCATTATTCTGTTCATCGACGAACTGCACACCATGGTCGGAGCCGGCAAGGCGGAGGGCTCCATGGACGCCGGCAACATGTTGAAACCGGCCCTTGCTCGCGGCGAACTGCATTGTGTGGGTGCGACTACGTTGGATGAGTATCGACAATACATTGAAAAGGATGCGGCCCTGGAACGGCGCTTTCAAAAAATCCTGGTCGAAGAACCCAGTGTGGAAGACAGCATCGCAATATTGAGGGGCCTCAAGGAGCGTTACGAACTTCACCACGGCGTGGACATCACCGATCCGGCCATCGTCGCTGCCGCACGTCTCTCGCACCGCTATATCACCGACCGACAACTGCCTGACAAGGCTATCGATCTGATCGATGAGGCGGCCAGTCGCATCCGTATGGAAATGGATTCGAAACCGGAATCCATGGATCGTCTGGAACGACGGTTGATCCAGCTGAAGATGGAAGCCGAGGCGCTCAAGCGCGAGAGTGATGACGCCAGTCGCAAACGGCTGGCCGATCTGGAGGTTTCGATCGCCGAGGTCGAGCGAGAGTATGCGGATCTGGAGGAAATCTGGAGCGCCGAAAAGGCATCGCTGCGCGGCGCACAGGATCTCAAAGAGGAACTCGACTCCGCCCGCAGTGAATTCGAAACCGTTCGCCGGGCGGGTGATCTCACCCGCATGTCGGAATTGCAGTACGGCCGGATTCCGGAACTTGAAAAAAAGCTGGCGGCTGCCAGCGACGGTGAAGCCGCACCTAGAGAGTTGCTTCGCAACAACGTTACGGAAGACGAAATCGGTGAGGTTGTTTCAAAGTGGACCGGAATTCCAGTGACAAAATTGCTGGAAGGTGAACGAGACAAACTTCTGAGGCTGGAGGATTCATTGCATGAACGGGTAATCGGTCAGGACGAAGCGGTGTCGGTCGTCGCCGATGCGGTGCGCCGATCCCGGGCAGGTCTGGCAGACCCCGATCGCCCCAACGGATCATTCATGTTTCTTGGGCCTACGGGCGTTGGCAAAACGGAGTTGTGCAAGGCCCTGGCCCAGGTGCTGTTCGACAGCGACGATGCGCTCGTGCGCGTCGACATGTCTGAGTTCATGGAAAAGCATTCCGTGGCACGCCTCATCGGCGCTCCTCCGGGATACGTCGGGTATGAAGAAGGCGGGTTTCTCACCGAACGGATCCGTCGTCGTCCTTATTCTCTGATTCTGCTCGACGAGATCGAGAAGGCGCACCCGGATGTGTTCAACATACTGTTGCAGGTACTCGACGATGGGCGGTTGACCGACGGCCACGGTCGCACCGTCGACTTCCGCAACACCGTGCTGGTGATGACATCCAACCTCGGATCCGAAGC
Organism: Pseudomonadales bacterium; assembly: GCA_046582225.1. Taxonomy (GTDB): domain Bacteria; phylum Pseudomonadota; class Gammaproteobacteria; order Pseudomonadales; family Azotimanducaceae; genus JAYGEV01. The sequence goes on along the minus strand of JAYGEV010000158.1, from coordinate 3,472 downwards.
GATTCAGGCACTCACCGAGGCGGGCAATCAGGACCGAATCAAAGACACGGTGCTTGGCGTGGTCGCGCAACATTTTCGTCCTGAGTTTCTCAATCGGGTGGACGATATCGTGGTATTTCACCCGCTGGACCGGGATCAGGTCACCGAGATCGCCGGAATTCAGTTTGACATCCTTCGTGCACGGCTCGCCGAACAGGATATCGCGATCGTAATTCAGCCTGCCGCGCTCGAGGCCCTGGTGGAGGAGGGTTACGACCCGGTGTATGGTGCCCGGCCGTTAAAACGGGCGATTCAAAAACGTATCGAGAACCCGTTGGCGAGCAAGTTGTTGGGTGGTGAATACCCGCCGGGCTCGACGATTGAGGTGGACTATTCCGGCGGCGAATACAGCTTTGGAAGGTAAGCGCAAGGCCCGCGTAACTATTGTATAGATATACAGTATGTGATAGTTTTTCCCTCTATGATCAAACACATAGGACAACACATGGAACCGATGTCCTTGTTTGAGGATATGCCGGAATTTGCCGGCATCTCGAATTCGGCTGAGAATCACAAGCCGGCCGATCCGGCTCTTCAGAAGATTCCGTCTCGGCTCGCCGCACCTCACGAGACTGGCGGCCTGCCTTCAGCCGATCGGCATCTGGTTGCCGCAGGCCGACTCGCAAGTGCCATTCGACGCCTTCCTGAGCATTCCGTAGAGCAAACGCGCGCCGGGCTGGCAATTTGCCGGCACCTGATTGCCTTGCTCGAGGAAAATGATCAGGGCCCCTCGCCGAACGATCGATAGCTTCGCCGTCGATTCGAACAATCGCGTTATTGTGGGGTTTGCCTGTTCACAGCCCATGGATTGTTGTTCAATCTGTGCGTTCTAGCCGGGCACGGCTGGCTCACTTCCTTACTATCCTCAAATAACGGATGGGTTCACGACAGAAGGATTACATGATCAAGAAGTGTTTATTTCCGGTGGCCGGTTACGGCACGCGATTCTTGCCTGCAACCAAGGCGATGCCCAAAGAGATCCTCCCGGTGCTCAATAAACCGCTGGTGCAGTACGGGGTGGAAGAGGCTTTGGAGGCAGGCCTGAGCGAAGTGGGGTTCGTTACCGGTCGTGGCAAGCGGGCGATCGAAGACCATTTCGACATGAGCTACGAGCTTGAACATCAGATTGCCGGCACAGGCAAAGAACAGGCGCTGTCCGGCATTCGTGAACTGATTGAACAGTGCACGTTTTCGTACACGCGCCAGGTCAGCATGAAGGGTCTTGGCGACGCGATACTTAAAGGTCGTACGCTCATTGGCGACGAAGCTTTTGCCGTGGTGCTGGCCGACGACCTGTGCTTCGGCGAGGGTGTGGGCGTTCTGCAGCAGATGGTGGGACTTTACAAACAGTTTCGCTGCAGCATCGTCGCCATTGAAGAGGTACCGGCCGAGGACACCCACAAGTACGGTGTGATCACCGGAGAATCCATGAGCGATCGATTGCTTCGTGTCACCGACATGGTGGAAAAGCCGAGCCCGGAAGATGCGCCAAGCAATCTCGCTATCATTGGACGATATATCCTTACCCCCGATATTTTCGATATTCTCGAAAATACCGAGACTGGACAGAACGGCGAGTTGCAGATTACCGATGCCCTGTTGCAACAGGCCAAAGATGGTTGCGTGATTGCGTATCGGTTTAAAGGCCGGCGCTTTGACTGCGGATCCGTTGATGGATTCGTTGAGGCGACCAACTATTGCTACGAGCACCTGTATCACGACTAGCTGACATCATGTCTTACACACTCGCCATGCAGAATCTGCTGGAGCGTCGTTGGGAACCGGTGAGTCTGGAGCAACCGGTCGCAATTGAAGCGCTTCCGACGCCGGCTTTGTTGCTCGATGAGGCGGCGTTCGAACGCAACCTTGCACGCATGGCAGAACACCTTGGGCCCAGGGCGAAGGGCCATCGACCGCATACCAAGACGCACAAATGTCCGATTATCGCGGCCCGACAAATTGCGGCAGGGGCGGTTGGGGTGTGTGCCGCAAAGGTGTCTGAGGCGGTGGTTTTGATCAATGCCGGAATCGGACCGGTATTGATTACTTCCACGGTCGCAACGCCGGAAAAGGCTCGAGTGATTGCTGAGCTGGCCCAGCGTGGGCGGTTGAGTGTGGTGGTCGACAGTGAGCTTTCGTTACGCACGGTGGCTGATGCCATACCTGCGGATGCCGAACTCGGCGTTCTGGTTGACGTTGATGTCGACATGGGTCGCACGGGTACGCGCGACGTGGCTCAGGTTCTGCAGCTGGCCGAGCATATTCAAGCCCACCCCGGCCTGCGCTTTGAGGGAATACAGCATTACGCCGGCCATCTCATGCACGTTGAAGGGTTTGTTCAGCGTCGGGAGCGATCTCTGGCGTTGTGGGAAAAGGTTGACGAAATTGTTGCCGACCTCACCGCCTCAGGTTTGCCACCGGCCATTGTTACGGGAGCGGGAACGGGTACCTACAATATCGATTGTGAAGTTCCTGTGATCACCGATCTACAGGTCGGCAGCTACATATTCATGGACCAGGAGTATCGCCTGATCGGCGGCGAGCAGGGTGCTTTGTTCGACGATTTTGAAGTGGCGCTAAGCGTGATGACAACTGCGATCAGTCAACCGCTTACTAAAACCATCACGGTAGACGGCGGCTACAAGGCGTTCGCTTCGGATACCGTGAACCCGGAACCGATGAACCTGGAGGGTGCGCGTTTCAGGTTTGGCGGAGATGAGCACGGGATTGTGATTCTTCCGGAAGGTAATAACTCTTCGTTTCTGGGCAAGCCGCTGCGCTTCATCACGCCGCACTGTGATCCCACCGTAAATCTATACGACTACTATTGGGTGCACCGCGACGGTGAGGCGCATAGCATGTGGCCCATCGCAGCACGAGGATGTTCATGGTAACAACCGTAAAAGGACCTGCGGAGGCCAGCGCGTGTTAGAAATCGTTCAATCGGGTGGATGGCTGATGGTGCCCATCCTGTTGTGCAGCATCATTGCAGCCGCAATAAGCGTTGAACGTCTTTGGACGCTTCAGCGATCGCGAATGACCCCGAAAAATCTGCTCGCGCAGGTGTGGGGCAGCCTCAAGAACGATGAGCTGGACTCGAGTCGATTGCGCGAACTTCGTGCGTCGAGTCCATTGGGCCAGATTCTTGGTTCGGGCATCAGCAATGCAAAACGCGGCCGCGAAGTGATGAAAGAAGCAATGGAAGAAACTTTAGGTCAGGTGAGCCACGACATGGAGCGCTACCTGACATCGCTCGGAATCATCGCCTCGGTGTCCCCGTTGCTAGGCTTGTTAGGTACGGTGGTCGGCATGATCAACGTGTTCACTGCACTCATGCTGGAAGGTGCAGGCAATACCAACGTGCTGGCCGGCGGAATCTCACAGGCGTTGATCACGACCGCCGCGGGCCTTTCCGTGGCGATTCCCGCGTTGA
>JAYGEV010000114.1:0-2032 GCA_046582225.1 Pseudomonadales bacterium | reverse complement strand
TAAACCCTGCCATTTCGTCATCGGAGTCATCATCGACTTCACGGGGTGAGTCCGTGGCGGAGGCACCCATCACAATCGGCCGAAACACCAGCGCCAACCCGGGCATTGACGCTCTGGCACCCGTATTCGCACTGGCGGCGGAGGACTTCGAGGCGGTCAACCATCTCATTCCACGACAGCTTACATCCGACGTCAATCTGGTCGAAGACATTGGCCGCTATATCGTGGAGAGTGGCGGCAAACGGTTGCGACCACTGCTGGTGCTGCTGGGTGCTCGCCTGTGCGGATACGAGGGCCAAGCGCACATCAGGCTGGCCGCAATCATCGAATTCCTGCACACCGCTACCCTGCTCCACGACGATGTCGTCGATCAATCCGAGCTACGCCGAGGCCGCACGACAGCGAATGCTGTGTGGGGCAACGCGCCAAGCGTACTGGTCGGTGATTTTCTGTACTCGCGCGCATTCCAGTTGATGGTCGAACTGGAGAGCATGGACATCATGGCAATCCTGTCCGATGCAACCAACACCATTGCTGAAGGAGAGGTACTGCAACTTGCCAGCATCGGCGACTGCGAGATGGGCGAGGCACAATACATGGAGGTGATTCGCTGCAAGACCGCGTTGTTGTTTCAGGCTGCCACCCACACCGCCGCCGTACTCGCCAGCGACGACGGCGAGGAGATCCGTGCGTTGCGAGACTTTGGCCTGCATTTCGGTCTCGCCTATCAACTGGTCGACGACTGGCTCGACTATGCTGGTGATGTGGAAGCAATGGGCAAAAACGTGGGCGACGATCTGGCAGAGGGTAAGCTTACGTTGCCGCTCATTCACGCGCTTGCCCATACGCAAGGCAGCGATGCTCAAATCATCACCTCAGCAATCGCGGCAAAATCTGCGGATCGGTTGGACGAAGTTCTACGCATCGTCCAGGCTTCCGGCGCGATGGACTACACCCGACAGGCTGCATACGCCCAGAGCCGGCTTGCCATGGACTGCCTTGGCACCCTGCCTGACAACGAGCATCGCGATGCTCTTCACACACTGGCTGATTTCTGCGTCGACCGAATTCGCTAGTGGTCCAGCGCTCTGTCACCTTCCTAGCGACCTTGTTTTTCCTACGAAGGCGTGGTTGCGGGAGCACTCGTGGCGACCAGCATGCGATTACTCACCACCAGCGAATCCAAGCGTTTAACTGACCTCGCGGATCGCTTGTCGGTAGCGATTACCAACATCAAACGCTCGGACAGTCTTTATCAGCAAGCGCATTTCGACGCGCTGACCGGGCTGATCAACCGACACGCGTTCGAGGGCCGGCTGCGCGACAGTATTTCTCGATCGTGGCGGGGCGAGCAAGGCGCCGTGCTGTTCGTTGATCTGGACGGGTTCAAAAAGGTCAACGATACCGAAGGGCACAAAGCCGGCGATCGATTACTGGTCCTCATCAGTGATCGCCTGCGTGAGACGCTTCGAAAGGTCGACTCGATTGCACGCCTGGGCGGCGATGAGTTCGGCGTCATCATCCCGGGGTGCGATGATGAAAAGTCTGTTTCCGCGCTCTGCGAGCGTATCATCGCCACCGTTGCAAAACCGATCGTTGTCGATCGTATCGAACACGCCGTAGGTGCTTCGATAGGCGTGGCGCTCTTTCCCCACGACGGACAATCGGTGGAAGACGTGGTCATGAAGGCAGATTCGGCCATGTACCGCGCCAAAGAACTGGGCGGCGCAAAGTTTGCATTCTTCGACGATACCTTGAACGAAGCAAATCGACACCGGGTGTTTGTGGAGAGCCGGCTGCGTAGCGCGATCAAACGCTCTGAGCTGGAAGTGCATTTTCAACCAAAACTCGCGCTCCAGGAAAATACGGTAACCAGCGGCGAAGCCCTGTTGCGTTGGACCGACGACGAACTGGGAGTGGCGTCACCCTCAATATTCGTACCGATTGCCGAAGAGACCAATCTGAATCACGAATTCACCTGGGTGCTCGTCGAGCGGACCGCGGACTTGTATGCCGCCGCAGATCGACGCAA
>JAYGEV010000054.1:0-13500 GCA_046582225.1 Pseudomonadales bacterium | reverse complement strand
CCCTGGCTACACAAACGGCGCGCAAGTTCCGCGAAACACCCCGATTCCGAGAACTGATGACGACACTGGGTCACGCAGAAATGCAGGAAGTGGGCAATCTCTACACCGCTTCGTTGCCGGCCTGGATGGCCGCAGGCTTTGAAGAGGCCTGGGAAGACGGTGTCAACTTCGGTACCGGACGGATCCTCACGATTGGCTATGGCAGCGGCGACGCGGCCGAAGTCATTCCCATGCGCACGGTCGATGGCTGGGAATCCGCAGCAAGCAAGATCCGTTTTCGCGCGGCGCTGGCAAACCCCATTGATCTGGACGAATCGGCTTATCACACGTTGCACGACGGCGGCGTTCTAGAGGATGCTGCCGCCGATCAACCCGGCGTGTTCTACATCGAACGAATCGGCAAGCGCGAAGCGCATCTCGATGACTCGGGCATCGAGTACTACCGCTATCAGGCGTGAACCGTTCGTCTGGCGCTGGCTCTTCTGGTTAAAGAAGCACGTAAATGCCGAGTATTACCAATGCCACGCCGAATACTTCGCGAAAGCTGACCCGTTCTTTGAAAAACCAGATCGATGCTGTAAACGTAAATAGCAGTTCAACCTGACCCACAGCACGAACCAGTGCCGCGCTTTCCAGTGTAACCGCGGTGAGCCAGCCTGCGGACGCCAGCATTCCGATTAACCCAACCCACAATGACGGCCGCCAGGCGGCGCCGATTCGCCTCATCTCCCCGGACTCCCGGACCATGATGTAGATCCCCATCAGCAAGGTCTGCAGAGCGATCGCAATTGCCAGAGTGAACGACGCTCGTATCAGGTAGTCGCCGGAACCCAGGGCCAGCGCCGCCCCCCGGTAGCTGACGATGGCCGCCGCAAAAAAAGCCCCGCTCAGGAGTCCCAGGCTCGCGGCGCGATCCAGGTTCCATGCCTCGCCGAGGCCCACTCGGGCCGAAAGCATCAACACGCCGATCAGGCTGAGCACGATACCGATACCCACCCGCCAGCTGACCAGGTCTCCCAGAACCAGGAGCCCGAACACGGCCGCCTGGACCACCTCGGTCTTCGAAAATGCGGTACCCACCGCGAAGTTACGGGTTGTAAACGACGCAACCAGACATGCCGTAGCCAGCATTTGGCCGATGCCACCGGCCAGGCAATAGCCCAGAAACTCAAGCGACGGCTCTGGAATCTCTCGCGATGATGAAAGAATGGCCAGATACAGCCACGCAAAAGGCAACCCGTAGCAGAAACGTACGTAGGTCGCGCCGTTGACGGACAACCGACCGGTCAGTTGTTTCTGCAGCACCGAGCGCACATTCTGCAGAAACGCCGCCGCTATCGTGATGGGAATCCACAGTTCCATCAGCGCCCGGCCAACTCCAGGATGCGATGCTCCGCGTGCGACAGCCAGCGAAACCGCGCTACGAGGAAAACCGATGCAACCACCAGCCCAGCCGTAAGTCCGACCCAGAAACCGCGCACCCCGATGAAAGCCTCGAATCCGAGCCAGCCGAAACCGAGCGTCACGCCGACCGGCAATCCGATCGCCCAGTAAGAGATGATGGCAATCCACATGGGCGTGCGAGTGTCTTTGAATCCTCTGAGCGCACCGATGGTGGCGACCTGAGCATCATCGAAGAACTGGTAAAGCACTACGAACAACAGCAGGTCCACGGCGAGCATGAGTACCGGCACCTCGGTGCTGTAGAGGCTCGCGATCGGTTCGCGCAGGAAAAAAACCAGCACGGCGGCGATCAAGGCAAACACCAGCGCGACGCCGATTGCGACCCAGCCGCTGCGCCTGGCAGCGGGAATATTGTTGGCCCCGACGTTGAAGCCGACTCGAATGGAAGCGGCCATGCCCAGCGCCAATGGCACCATGAACGTCATCCCACCGACATTGCCCGCGATCTGATGTGCGGCCACCGCCTCGACCCCCATGCGTCCGATCAGAAGCGTTACCACCGAAAACATCGAAAACTCGAGGAACATGGTGGCACCTATTGGTGCCCCGAGACGCACGAGTCGCCAGATCTCCGAGGTGTCGGGCCAGCTGAAGCGGGCGAAAAGACCGGCAATGTTCATCCGCGAAAACGCCACCACGAGCATGAGCGCAATGAGTTCCAGGGTCATCACGATCGCGCTCGACCACCCGCAGCCAATCCCACCCATGGCCGGGACTTCTAAACCGCCATATGATCCGCCGTAGATGAACAGATAGTTCAGCGGAATCTTCAGCAGCAAAGCCGAAAAGGCGATCAGCATGGCCGGCAACGTCCAGGACATGCCTTCACACAGGTAGCGCAGCGCAAAATAGCCGAGAAGCGGCAGCAATCCCCATGACAGAGCCTGCAGGTAGCCAACCGCAATCGGGATCGCCAACGGATCGACCTCGATAAAGCGATACAGCGGTTCCACGTTGCGCAGAACGATCATCAGTACAACGCCGCCCACCATCGCTATCCACAGCGATTGCCGCACCACCTCGCCGGACTCCCGCTCATGCCCGGCGCCATGCAGCTGCGAAACCCTGGGCGTAATCGACATGATGATGCCCGAGACGAACATCAGCGCGGGCCAGAAGAGGTTCCCTCCCAGAGCAACCCCGGCCAGATCCGCCGCGCTCACGCGGCCGGCCATGATGGTATCGGCCACCCCCATACCCATCTGGGAGATCTGGGTCAGCGTGATGGGAAATGCCAACCGCAGAAGCTGGCGCAACTCGGCCCTGATCACCTTGAAAAAGCCCGCGGAATTCGAGGCGCGCATTCTACATGACAACACTTCTCCGATAGCTACGCGCAGATTCAACCCGGACTCCAACGAATGAGCCTGCACATAGCCGCCGATCTGACGGCTTCGGTTCCGACATGCATCCGGGGGAATCTGGGGGCATAATGGGGCGGCAATCCGCAACCCTGTGGCTTTCCTTTTTTGGAGTTCCGAGCGCCTGCATGACGAACATCTCCTACCAGCCGACCGACGGTCTGTGCAATGACCCGGCTACGCCAGGCACTGGGATGAGGACGCCCTCAAAAAAGGAAACCCCGGGTCTTCGAGATCGTTTTGAAAACAAATATAGAACGCGAATGGAGCGAATATGAGCAGCGAAGAAAGCAAGTGCCCGGTGTTGGGCGGGCCTCACAGACACACGGCGGCTGGGACCACGGCGAACCAACACTGGTGGCCGAATCAGTTGAACCTGAAAATGCTCCAGCAGAACCCTCCCCAGTCAGATCCGATGGGAGAGGATTTCAACTACGCTGAGGAGTTCAAGACACTGGACCTGGATGCACTGGCCGACGACATCGATCAAGTGATGACCACCTCGCAGGACTGGTGGCCTGCCGACTACGGCCACTATGGGCCGCTCTTCATTCGAATGGCGTGGCACAGCGCGGGCACCTACCGCATCGGAGACGGCCGCGGCGGCGCCGCTTCCGGCACCATCCGCTTTGCACCCCTCAACAGCTGGCCCGACAACGTGAACCTCGATAAGGCGCGCCGGTTGCTGTGGCCGATCAAGCAGAAGTATGGCCGCAAGATCTCGTGGGCTGACCTGATAATCTTCACCGGGAACCGCGCCCTGGAGACGATGGGATTCAAGACCCTCGGTTTCGCCGGCGGCCGCGCGGACGTCTGGGAGCCCGAAGAGGACATTTACTGGGGGCCGGAAACCGGCTGGCTCGACGACGAGCGCTACAGCGGCGACCGGGATCTCGAGGTTCCGCTCGGCGCCGTTCAGATGGGCCTGATCTACGTCAATCCGCAGGGGCCGAACGCTAATCCGGATCCGGTTGCTGCAGGCAGGGACATCCGAGAGACCTTCCGCCGTATGGCGATGAACGACGAGGAAACCGTTGCGCTCATTGCCGGCGGACATACTTTCGGCAAAACCCATGGTGCTGCGTCTGAAGATTACAAAGGTCCCGAACCCGAGGGTGCCGGTATCGAGGAACAAGGCTTTGGCTGGACGAGCAGCTTTGGCAGCGGTCTGGGCGTCGATACGATCAGCAGCGGGTTGGAGGGCGCATGGACTACCGAGCCGGTGAAGTGGGACAACAACTTCTTCGACAACCTGTTCGGCTACGAGTGGGAACTGGTGAAGAGCCCTGCTGGAGCGCACCAGTGGAAGCCCACAGACGCATCTGCCAATGGCAGCGTGCCTGATGCTCATGATTCGTCCAAGACGCACGCCCCCACGATGCTCACGACGGACCTCTCGATGAGGATGGACCCGATCTATGAGCCGATCTCGAAGCGCTTCCACGAAAATCCCGAGGAGTTCGCAGATGCCTTCGCCGGGGCGTGGTACAAGCTGACGCACCGTGATATGGGACCCCGCACGCGGTGTCTCGGCCCGTTGGTCCCCGCGGAGCCGCAGTTGTGGCAGGACCCCGTCCCAGATGTCAGTCATGAATTGGTCGCGGAGCAGGACATCTTTGCCCTCAAAGACAAGATCCTCGGATCAGGACTGTCTGTTTCCCAGCTGATCTCAACCGCCTGGGCGTCGGCGGCCACGTTCCGCGACACCGACAAGCGCGGTGGGGCGAACGGCGCACGCATTCGACTGGCGCCGCAGAAGGATTGGGAAGTCAACCAGCCAGCCGAACTGGGAAAGGTGCTGTCGACCCTGGAGGAGATTCAAAAGGAGTTCAACGGCTCGCAGTCTGACGGGAAGATGGTCTCGCTCGCTGACATGATCGTTCTCGGCGGGTGCGCGGCCGTGGAGCAAGCGGCGAAAAGCGCCGGGCGCGATGTGCAGGTTCCGTTCACGCCGGGGCGCACGGACGCGCTGCAGGAGCAAACCGATGTGGATTCATTTGCCGTGCTCGAACCGACCGCAGACGGGTTCCGCAACTATCTCGCAAACGGACACAACCGAACGGCGGAGGAGCTGCTGGTGGATCGAGCGCATATGCTGTCGCTGACTGCGCCCGAGATGACGGTGCTCGTCGGCGGCATGCGCGTGTTGAATGCCAACGCCGGGCAGTCCGGACTCGGCGTCTTCACCGATCGACCCGGGAAGTTGACCAATGATTTCTTCGTGAACCTGCTCGACATGAGCACGACGTGGCAGACGTCCGCCACATCCGAAGGCGCGTTCGAGGGACGCGATCGCGGGACGGGCGAGGTCAAGTGGACCGGCACCGCCGTCGACCTTGTCTTCGGCTCGAACTCCCAGCTCCGAGCCATCGCGGAAGTCTATGCGTGTGACGATTCGCAGCAGGATTTTGTGGGTGACTTCGTGGCTGCGTGGGACAAGGTCATGAATCTCGACCGCTTCGATCTCGCCTGATCCGGGCGATGTGATCACGCGACAACGCAGGTCGTGATGCAGGCGACGACGGTCGGCCGGGCCAATGCCGGTGCCGTCGTCACCGCCCATGGTTGACGTTGTTTACCGAAGCGACGACCTGCTCGTTGTTGACAAACCAGCCAACATCTCGTTGCTCGCTGACAGATCGGGGCGGGAGTGCTTTTGGGATCAGCTGAAGCGGGAGCTCGGAACCCAGCGACCTTTCCTGGTGCACCGGCTCGACAAAGGCACCAGCGGAGTATTTCTGGTTGCGCTCAACAGGACAACGCAAAGCACCCTGACGCGCGCCTTTGGGGCCCGAAGCATCAGCAAGTTCTACCTGGCCTGGGTCGTGGGCGAACTCGATCTCGGGGCCACACACACGATCGACCTCGCACTGACGAAGGGCCGCAAAAGCCGCTACCGGGTATCCGGCCAGCGCGCGCAGATTGAGCAGCACGGCCGGGTATGGGAGTCGAACACGCCGTCGCTCGACGGGCACCCCAGCATCACCAGACTGCGAACGCTGACCTGCTCAGCGCAGCGCTCGCTGCTGCTGCTGCATCCACGAACAGGGCGCAGCCATCAACTCCGCGTGCATCTGTCGTGGATTGGCTACCCCATTGTCGGTGACCACCTCTACGGCAGTCCTGAGCATCCAGATCAACAAGCGCCGAGGCTGCAGCTGCATTGCCACCGATTGAGCGTACCCGGGTTCGGCACGTTCAGTACACGCCCCGGTCGAGGGTGGTTGCGGCACTCCGCTAGTTGATGCGCTTGCCGATTCCGCGACCCAGTGCGTAACCAGCAGCCGCGACGCCAGGGTGGCGGGTAAGCACGAATGCCAGGGTCGCCACACCGACGCCAACCACCCAGGATCGCAGCTGCGGGCTGTGCGCCCTGCCGCTGATCGCCCGGTTCACCGTATGCTCGCAATTGTTGGTTAACAGGTTGTAGCGTCGCGCGTTATTGCTCTCAGCGCGAATCAGCACGCGTTGACGATCGCCGCGTTCCAGACGCTCGACCCGCAAGCGTTTGCCCGCACGAAACTCGGCTTCGCTGCAGACGTGCTCGCCCTTGAACGGGGTGTTGTGAAGAACCCGGCCATCGCGGGTGACGATGCCTTTGTGCATCACCAGACCTTTGCGTCGCGAGACGATGTCTCCAGGCTGATATCTGGGCATTGGTCGGACCCTGTCAGTAAGTATTGCAGAAACCATGCAGTATCTGTTCCACATTCTAATCCATTGATTGTGTGGTTCTTTCTTTATGCAAAGCGTTATTAACCGCATGCGCCATGGGCGGTTCACACCAATTCCTGGCGAAATTTGCTACTTCGCGAGCGTCATCAGGTCGATGGCGGCACTCAGTTGCTCCTCGGTACACTGGGCGCACAATCCCATGCGTGGCATGCCAGGCGGCATGCCTTCGACCGTGGATTTGAGCAGCAATGCCTGACCTTTGGCCACCCGCGGCGCCCAGGCTTCCACGTCGCCGGCCCGTGGCGCGCCGGCGATGCCCGACGCGTGGCAGGAAAAGCAGAACCTATTGTAAGTGTCCTGGCCCGGATGTCGCGGTGGCGGCACGCCTGCGCTAGCGGATTGCGGGTTCGATTCACCACAAGCGATGAGTCCCAGACAGAAAAGTGACAACCAGACGACCTTCAACTCTCACTCCCGTTACTCATCCAATGTCCTCAAATTTCATCGGCGAGGCTAAACTCGTCCGCGTCCTCCCAGACTGGGAACCGGCGGCGATAATCCACTAAACGATCGCCTTCAAGGCTGGTTGTGAATACACCGGTCAGTTCTCCCGCCTCAAGCAGCGCGTTCCCTTGTGCCGTGTAGATAGCGCTGCCGCCGGAATAGGTAACCCCATTTCCGTCGGTACCTACAATATTCAGCCCAACACAGTAGCACTGGTTCTCGATAGCCCTGGCCCTGAGCAGGGTATTCCAGATCTGTTGCCGCGCGGCCGGCCAGTTGGCAACACACAGCAATACGTCGTAGTCGCCGCGATTTCGAAACCACACCGGAAAGCGCAGATCGTAACAAATCATCGGACACACACGCCATTCACCCACCACTACCGTGCGCCGTTGGTTTCCGGCCGCGTAGTGACGGTGCTCGTCAGTCATTCGAAACAGATGACGTTTGTCATATGAAGTCACGCTACCTTCCGGGGTAACCCAGACAAACCGATTGTAGTAGCGACCGTTTTCAACAATGACCAGGCTGCCGCAAATGATTTTTCCAAACCCTCCAGCCTGTTCCCGCAGCCAGGTTACGGTCGACCCCCCCATGGGCTCGGCCACCTCCGCGGTACTCATGGTAAATCCGGTAGCGAACATTTCGGGCAGAACCACGATTTGTGCGTCTTCCGGAACCTCGGCAAACAAGCGCTCAAACAGCGCGCGATTACCGCTCGGCGAGTGCCAGTGGGTAGCGGTCTGAATGAGACTCACGGTCAAAGGTTGCATAGGATTTTTGCACCGGCCCGTAACGTGTCGTCGTCTTTCGCGAAACAGAATCGCAGCATTGTATGGCCCGGATCATGCTCATAGAACACCGACACGGGAATCGACGCCAGCTTGGCCTGTCGGGTCAACCTCAAGGCGAGATCGGTGTCCTTTTCGCTCGAGTATTCACTGTAGTCGAGCAACTGAAAAAAGCTTCCTGCACTCTTCCTGACTGCGAAACGAGACTCACTCAGAAGGCCGCAGAACAGATCTCGTTTGGCCTGGTAGAACGCCGACAGCTGCAGATGGTGTTCCGGATGATCGCGCAGGAAATCGGCAAGACCGAGTTGGACCGGTGTTATCGAGGTAAACGTAACGTACTGGTGGATTCTCCTGAACTCGGCGCTCAGCGCCCTGGGCGCAACACAGTAGCCGATCTTCCACCCGGTGGTGTGATAGGTCTTGCCGAAGGACGACACGACGAAACTGCGCGCATACAAATCGGGGTATCTGCACAAACTTGCATGTTCGAGTCCGTCGAAGACCATGTGCTCATACACCTCGTCAGCAAGCAGGTAAATGTCGCGGTCCGCGACAATATCGGAAAGCGCGCCGATGTCGGGTTCATGCCAGATGGTGCCGGTCGGATTATGCGGCGTATTGATGATGATCAATCGCGTACGCTCGTTGACCAGGTCGGCAACACGATCCCAGTCGACCTTGTAGTCTGGCGGATGCATGGGCACGTGTATGGTCGCCCCGCCCTGCAACGTGACAACGGGTTCATAGCTGTCGTAGGCGGGGTCGAACACGATGACTTCGTCGCCGGGATTCACCACCGCGGCAATTGCGCAGAACAGCGCCTCGGTCGCGCCGGAGGTCACGGTGATCTCCGATTCCGGATCCACCTTGCAGCCATATAAGTCCCATACCTTCTGGGCGGTCGCCTGGCGCAAGGATGTCACGCCCGTCATTGGCGCATATTGATTGTGGCCATGAGAAAGGTAGTAGCGAACCCGTTCGAGCAACTCCGCTGGGGCGTCGAAATCCGGAAAGCCCTGGGACAGGTTCAACGCTCCCTCCTCGCGCGCGAGCGCCGACATCACCGTGAAAATGGTCGTTTCTACGCCCGGTAGCTTGCTGACAGGGTTCAGTGACGTCGGCTTCATACGGTGCATTCTGACACGGTCAACTTTTGCCGTTGGATTACCGACGGTACATCAATATCAATATATTTTGATATTGATATACAACCCTGTTAACATCGTGCTCCGATGCAGCACCCAAGCAATCACCTGGCATGACCGAATCGGCCCGAATCCGCGAAGGACTCGACATCAACGAGCGCCGCGTCGACGACGTGGTAGAGATAACCAAAGCCATCGGTGACCGACTGCGCGCGCGGATACTGCAGGTTCTGCGAGAAGACTCATACAGCGTTTCAGAGCTGTGCCGTTTGTTTGATATGCCTCAACCGGGGCTCAGCCATCACCTCAAGATACTGCACCTGGCCGGCCTGGTAGCCAAACGCCGGGAAGGCAACAGTATCTTCTATCGTCGCGATGTGGACCCGGACGACCAACTGCGCCTGGCATTGTTCAACTCGGTCGACAGCACCCCGATCAGCGCTGAAGTGAGCCGGAACGCAGCGAAAATTCATCAGCTGCGACATGATCGAAGCAACGCTTTCTTCACCGACAACGCCCACCGATTTGCAGACCAGCAGGCACTCATCAGCGAAGCGACCGTGTATGTGCCAACCATCGTGAACATGATCGAACACGCCGGCGTATCCGCAGGCCCGGTATTGGAGATCGGGCCCGGCGACGGTCAACTGCTCGCTCTGCTGGCGAAAACGTTTGACGAAGTCGTCGGCATTGACAGTTCCGCGACGATGCTGAAAAAGGCCACCGCCCAGGTCGGGGATCTCGCCAACGTCACACTTCGGCAGAAAGACTTCACAGACCTGCCTGCAATTCGCAGATATCAGGCGGTCGTTGCGGCAATGGTCGTCCACCATGTAGCGTCGCCACAACGCTTCTTCCATCACGCCGCGCGCGTCATCAAGCGTGGCGGCCTGCTGGTGGTGGCAGAACTGTGTCGCCACGATCACGAGTGGGTGACCCAGGCCTGCGGCGATCAATGGCTGGGATTCGAGCCCAAAGAACTCAATCGCTGGGCAGGTCAGGCGGGGTTTGAACTGCTGGAATCCCAGTACCTCGCGCAGAACAACGGATTTCGAATTCAGATTCACAGCTACTGTTAAGGATACGAGTAACGCTCACTCACGCGCGGACAATTCCATCCAATCGCACTCAATCGTAAAAGGGAGACACACCATGGCCGATTACAAGGTAGCCGACATCAGCCTCGCCGAATTCGGAAGGCGCGAAATCAGCCTGGCGGAAGCCGAGATGCCGGCACTCATGGCATTGCGTCGCAGATACGCCGGCGAACAACCGCTACAGGGAGCGAAGGTAATCGGCTGCATTCACATGACCATTCAAACCGCGGTGCTGATCGAGACGCTGATCGACCTGGGCGCACAGGTACGCTGGTCGTCATGCAACATATTCTCTACTCAGGACCACGCCGCAGCCGCAATGGCTCAAGCAGGGATTCCGGTATTCGCATGGAAAGGCGAAACCGAAGACGAATACATGTGGTGTCTGGAGCAAACCATTCTTGAAGGTGGCAAGCCGTGGAGCGCCAACCTGTTGCTGGATGATGGGGGCGATCTGACCGTACTGTTGCACAACAAGTATCCGCATATGTTGAAGATTATTCACGGCGTCAGCGAAGAAACCACCACCGGCGTACACCGACTCTACGAAATGCTGGAAAAGACCGAGTTGAAAGTACCCGCGATCAACGTGAACGATTCTGTTACGAAGTCGAAGAACGATAATCGTTATGGCTGCAGACACAGCCTCAACGATGCCATCAAGCGCGGAACCGACATGCTCATGGCCGGAAAGCGCGCGTTGGTCATCGGCTACGGAGACGTGGGCAAAGGATCTGCCCAGAGCCTGCGCCAGGAAGGCATGATCGTGCGCATTGTCGAGATCGATCCGATCTGCGCGATGCAGGCCTGCATGGACGGCTACGAGGTCGTGTCTGCGTACAACAACGGCGTCAACACCGGCAAACTCGAAGACATTGACACCCTGCTCATGGGAACCACCGACCTCATCGTGACCTGTACCGGCAATACCAACGTCTGTGATGCCAACATGCTGCGCACGATCAAACGCGGAGCCGTGGTCTGCAACATCGGCCATTTCGACAACGAGATCGACACCGCCTACATGCGCAAAAACTGGCGCTGGGAAAGGGTGAAGGATCAGGTCCACCAGATCTTCCGCAGCGACAATGCCCGCGACTACCTGATTCTATTGTCCGAGGGACGACTGGTGAATCTGGGTAACGCGATGGGACACCCCTCGCGGGTGATGGACGGCTCCTACGCCAACCAGGTGCTCGCACAAATGCATCTCTACGAGCAGCGCTGGGCGGACCAGCCGGAAAATCAGCGCGCACCCATTACCATCGAAGTATTGCCAAAGAAACTCGACGAAGAGGTCGCCGACCTCATGGTTGCTGGTTTTGGCGGCGTGGTCACGACGCTCACCAGCGATCAGGCCAAATACATCGGCGTGGAACAAATCGGGCCGTTCAAGCCAGATTCATACAAGTACTAGCAACGCCAAGAGGCTGGGCGAATGCGCAGGTTTCGCCTAAGCTGTGCGTGGCTTTCTAGAACACGCTAGGCCTTGGGCCGAATTCTTCCACCGAACAGGAAAATAACAATGACTATCCCCTTCTGGTGCCTCTTGATCGTCATGGTCTTTCCCATCGTGCTCGCCGGCATGGGCGGCTATTTTCGCAACAAACAGCTGGGCGAACTGGACAACGCCGACCCGCGCGAGCAGGTGAAACAACTCACCGGCGCCGGGGCCCGGACCTACGCAGCTCAACAGAACGCGTGGGAAGCGCTGGCGCTATTCACCGCCGCGGTGCTCACCGCCCATGTCCTGAACGCCGATCCCGCCATGTCGGCAAACCTGGCCTGTGCGTTTGTGGCGTTCCGCGTGCTACACCCTGTTTGCTACCTCGCAGGGTGGGCAACGGTACGCTCGTTGATGTTTTTTGGGTCGCTGGTCAGCGCCATCTGGTTGTTCACGCTGGCAGTGTAATCTGCACTCGGTCGTTTTCGCGACTGAATGCTGTCGCAGCTGGAATCCAGGCTAAGATGAATCGGTATCGTTGATGCAGGCTTTGCCCAGCGTTTCGTATGGATCGCTGTTTTTGGCTCTGATCCCCAGCCTGTGTCTGCTGTTCATCATGCGCGCCTGGTCGCTAAATGCCGGCCAGGCACTATGGGCGAACGTGCGCATGCTTGTGCAACTGCTCGCGGTCGGCTACGTGCTCACGTTCATATTCGAAACCGAGCGCCCCTGGGTGGTCGGCGCGGTGATGGTATTGATGATGGGCGTGGCCGCCTGGATCGCGTTGCGTCCGCTGACCAGTCGCGGCGCGCGCAAATACCTTTGTTCGCTGGCGGCCATTTCCATCTGTGGGCTGCTGATGCTCGCACTTGTCACTCAAATCGTGCTAGATCTTCCGCGCTGGTTCGAGCCGCGGTTCGTGGTGCCACTGGCCGGCATGATTTTCGCGAACGCAATGAACACGGTGAGCCTCGCAGCGGAGCGTTTCGAGTCGGAGATTGGTCGGTCGGTGGCCTACATCCCGGCCCGGACCACCGCGCTGGATGCAGCGCTCATCCCGCAAATCAACGCTTTGCTGGCAGTGGGGCTGGTTTCGTTGCCCGGCATGATGACCGGGCAGATCCTTTCAGGTGTGGACCCGCTTGTTGCGGTGCGCTACCAGATCGTAGTGATGTGCATGATCTTCGGCTCAGCCGGGTTCGCGGCCGCGATCTATCTCGTCCTGCAGCGTCCAACCTAGATCAGTAGGAACCACCGAGCTTGGAGTGATCCCAGCTTACGTAGCGTTCCGGAGTGAACTTCAGGAGCACTCGTTTTTCAGCGGTCTTTGCAACGCCGGCTCGCAGCTTGGCAATCTCCTCGGGGCCAACATCGCTCCGACCTTTGGTAGTGATGTTCACCAGCGCATCGCACACTGCGTCAAAGTCATCAATGACTTCCGCGCGCGCATAGATCAACACGCTCTTGAGCTCGGCGTATCGTTCCCCGCTCTCGACCAGCAACGCAGCTTTGGGATCGCGCCGGAAGTTCAGCACCTTCTGGGCTTTGGTGAACGTCGTGCAATACAGGCATCCCTGCGCATCGGCATGGAACCACATGGGTATGGGATGCGGGTAACCATCCTTACCGTTGGAGATGATGATGAGCGTTTTCTGCGCTTCGAGATAATACCGAACCTCATCGGAACTAAGTTGAATGAGCTCGCGGCGTGACGGCATGCTGTGGATTCCCTGCTTTTTAATCTATTTTGCGGCGTCCGGCCATTCTCCCCGGCCGATTCCGCGACTACAATAGCGCGCCTTCGAAATCAGGGTGCAGTGCCCCGGCCAATGAGCGACCCGCAATCCATCAACGATCTGATCGAACTTCTCGATCTCGAGGAGATCGAGAAAAATCACTATCGCGCCACCAGCCCCAGCGAGGGCTGGCAACGGGTGTACGGTGGACAGGTGCTTGGCCAGGCGCTGGTGGCAGCGTCGCGCACGGTGCCCGAAGACCGTCACGCCCACTCCCTGC
>JAYGEV010000023.1:0-3408 GCA_046582225.1 Pseudomonadales bacterium | reverse complement strand
GTCAACGCCACCCGATAAACCGAGCACGACTTTCTCGTCACCCACGATCCTCCTGGCATGGGCGATGGCCTCCTCGGCAATGTTCGCTGGTGTCCATAACCCCTGACAGTCACAAATGGCCAGGGCGAAATGCGCGAGGATGTCGGCACCCTGCTCAGTGTGAGTAACTTCGGGGTGAAACTGAACGCCGTAGAATCGCCGCTGCGCACATTCCATTGCCGCAATAGGTGCAGAGGAAGTGCTGGCGGTCGTCTCAAACCCGGGCGGCAGTGTGACCACCTTGTCGCCGTGACTCATCCACACGCCCAGCTCGCCGGTATCGCCGCCGTTGACCGTTGCCATCAGTTCGGTGGGGCCATGCACGTCGATCACAGCATGCCCAAATTCGTGAACGTCCGAGGCCTGTACTACGCCGCCAAGTTGTTCGGCCATGGCCTGCATGCCGTAGCAGATACCCAGCACCGGAATTTCAAGCTCGAACACCGCAGCGGGAATTCGCGGCGTATCGGCAAATGTCACCGATTCGGGCCCGCCGGAGAGGATCACGCCCACCGGCGCAAACTCGCGGATGAAGCTTTCAGATACGTCGAAGGGGTAGATCTCGCAATAAACGCCCGCCTCGCGAATGCGCCGGGCGATCAGTTGCGTGTACTGCGCACCGAAGTCGAGGATCAGCAATCGCTGACCGTGGATGTCGTTAGCCGAACTCACCAAGACGATCTCTAGCTGACGGGATAGTTGGGCGCTTCTTTTGTGATCGACACGTCGTGGACGTGGCTTTCGACCATGCTCGCTGCGCTCACCCGGATGAACTTCGGCTGGGTACGCATGGCCTCAATATCGTTGGAACCGGTGTATCCCATGGAGGCGCGCAGACCACCCATGAGCTGATGAACGATTGGCCCGACCGGTCCGCGATATGCGACACGTCCTTCTACGCCTTCTGGCACCAGTTTGCGGTGATCGCCTTCCGCCTCTTGAAAATAGCGATCGCTGGACCCGTTGGCCTGTGTCATCGCCCCGAGCGAACCCATGCCGCGATAGGACTTGTAAGTCCGCCCCTGATAAAGCTCTACTTCGCCCGGAGCCTCGTCGGTGCCAGCGAGCAGACTGCCGACCATGACCACGCTGGCGCCAGCTACGATAGCCTTGGCGATATCGCCGGAATACCGCACACCGCCGTCGGCAATCACCGGCACACCTTCATCACGGGCAACCGACACCGCCTCGGAGATAGCCGTTATCTGCGGAACACCGATGCCGGTGACCATGCGGGTTGTGCAGATGGAACCAGGTCCGATCCCGACCTTCACCGCATCAACCCCGGCTGACAGCAGCGCTCTGGCGCCGTCGGCGGTCGCCACATTGCCACCAATCACATTGATATTAGGAAAGCGCTGTTTGATCCAGCTGATCCGGTCAAGCACCCGTTGGGAGTGACCATGGGCGGTATCAACGACCAGCACATCCACGCCGGCTTCAACCAGTGCAGCCACTCGATCGTCTGTTTCCGGGCTGGTGCCGACGCTTGCCCCCACACGCAGCTGTCCAAGGCGATCCTTGCAGGCGTTGGGATAGGCCTGGGCTTTGGTGATGTCCTTGACGGTCACCATTCCCCTCAATTCGAACTTGTCGTCAATGAGCAGCACTTTCTCGATACGATGCTTGTGCAGGATATCGGTGATCTCATCGAAGCTCGCCTCTTCACCTGCGGTGACGAGGTTCTCCCTGGTCGTCATCACGTCACGAACCCGGGCATCCATGCTTTTCTGGAAGCGTATGTCTCTGCTGGTCACGATGCCGACCAGATTTCGGCCTTCAACCACCGGCACACCGGAGATCCTGTTCTCCATCGTGAGTTCGACCAGCTCGGCAACGGATTTGTCAGGATGGATAGTAATGGGATCGCGAATGATCCCACTTTCGTATTTTTTGACCGAGCGAACTTCCCGGGCCTGGACTTCGATGTCCATATTTTTGTGGACGATGCCAACCCCACCCTCTTGAGCGAGCGCAATCGCCAGCCGCGATTCCGTGACCGTATCCATTGCTGCGGACATCAGCGGAATGTTCAAACTGATGTCTTTTGTCAGCCGAGTGTCGAGCGAAACTTCAGAGGGCAGAACTTGGGAGTAGGCGGGCAGGAGCAGAACGTCGTCGAAGGTGAGCGCGTCGTATGCGATACGCAACATTTAGGACTCCGCAAAAGCGGCATTCTATCGATGCGCCGGTATCATGTAAACTCGACCGATGCTCGCCTCCCACGACGAACACCCGGTACTGAGCGTCAGCGAGCTGGCTCGGCAAGCGCGCCTGCTAATCGAAGAACGGTTCAATCCGGTCTGGGTCGAGGGCGAGCTTTCAAACTTTCGCCGACCGGGTTCCGGGCACTGGTATTTCACCCTGAAAGACAGCGACGCGCAGATTCGATGCGCAATGTTTGGCGGTCGCAATCGAGCGGTGCGCTTTGTTCCAGAAGACGGCACCCAGGTCCTGGTTCGTGGGCGGGTCAGCTTGTATGAGCCACGTGGCGATTTCCAGATCATCGTCGAGCATATGGAGCAGGCCGGCGAAGGTGCCCTGCGGGCCGCATTCGACGCGCTCAAAGAAAAACTCGCAAACGAAGGGCTGTTTGCCGAGGCACGCAAAGCGCCATTACCCGA
Organism: Pseudomonadales bacterium; assembly: GCA_046582225.1. Lineage (GTDB taxonomy): Bacteria > Pseudomonadota > Gammaproteobacteria > Pseudomonadales > Azotimanducaceae > JAYGEV01. The sequence continues at coordinate 745 of JAYGEV010000023.1, read as the reverse complement.
TCAACCTGGCCATCTCGTGATCATCTCTTCTGCAGCCGGCGCGGCTCTTCAGGATGTGCTGCACGTCATCGGGCGGCGCTTTCCAGCCATGGTGGTCACGTTGCTGCCGGTCAGCGTGCAGGGTCCAGAGGCGGAGCGCCAGATATTGGCCGCCCTGGCAAAGGCACCCACGCTCGACCCGGATGTATTGCTGCTCACGCGAGGCGGAGGCTCTCTCGAAGATCTGTGGACCTTCAATCTGGAAACAATCGCGCGTGCTGTCGCCGCATGCCCGATACCGACAGTCGTCGCTGTGGGCCACCAGACAGATTTTACCATCGCCGAGTTCGCCGCAGATCTTCGCGCGCCAACCCCGTCCGCGGCCGCTGAACTCATCAGCCCCGATGCCAGCGAGTTGTCCACAAATGTGGCTCGCCTTCAGGAGCGGCTGATACGCAATCTCGTGGCCGAGCTGCGGATTCTCAGGGAGACTGTGCAGCGCTATCGAGCCCAACTCATCGATCCGCGCCAACGCGTAGCGCAGAGCATGCAGCGCGCCGACGATCTCGAGGAACGACTTCGACTCGCACTCAAGCATCGGCTCGAGCAGGCTGAGATTCGAGTGTCGGGGCTCGCACGCAGCTTGCGTGCCTTTCGGCCTGAGCCGTTGATACGGCGTCACCAGCAGCGCCTCCAGCAGACGGGCGGCGCTCTGGCCAGAACAATGCGCCAGCGGCTCCAGCAACGTCAGATCGGAAGAGCGTCG
>JAYGEV010000599.1:0-4951 GCA_046582225.1 Pseudomonadales bacterium | reverse complement strand
GCCGGATCGCGCCAGTAACGAACCCGGCGCTCTTGTGGCTTTCGCGGTTAGGTCTCCTCGGTGTTCAACACCTCGTAAACCCGCTTCTGGAAGTACCAGCGGCCGTCCACCTTCACGTAGTCGTCTTCATAACGGCCAGTTACCGAACGCTTGACGCCGTCTTTCTGGTGCAGGAACTCCTGCTGATACCAGGTCGCGTGGGCGGAGTCTCCATCGATTGTCATCGGCCCTGCTGACGCAAAGAATCCTGCAAAGGTAAAGTTGGCCATCGCGTTCTCCCAGATCGGGAAGAACTTGTCTTTGCCGGTGATGTCGCCGGCTCCGGGTAACGACCAGGTAGCGTCATCACGCCAGTTGGAGGCCCAGGCTTCACCGTCGAAGCGCATCACAGCATCGTTGTACGAATCCACCAGCTCGCGAATGGCGAGACGATCTTCTAATGGTCCACTGCTTATCATTTTGTTCCCCTTCCTCCAGTTACTAAAACACAACTAAAACACGTCGCGGATCGCTTGGCGAGACTTTGCGCGCCGTAACTCTCCGCTGTGGAGCCCGTCAGCGCGGGCGCGCGCCACCGCCTACGCGGATGATCTCGCCGCTCACCCAGCTGGCGGCATCTGAAGCGAGATACACGCAGGCCGCGCCGATGTCCTGGGGTGTTCCCAGCCGAGCCAGCGGAATGTTCCACTCTTCGAGCACTTCGTCGAGCTGATCCACTGTCTTGCCGATCGCGGTCAGCATGACGTCCGTTGGAATTGCGCCGGGGGCGATTGCGTTCACACGAATATTGGGGGCAAATTCTGCAGCCAGGGTCCAGGTAAGGGAGTTGGTGCCTGCCTTTGATGCGCCGTAGTGGGCGCTCCCGGGGACCGGGCCGGAGCCCGCGCCGGAGGTAATATTGATGATCGAACCGGTGTCCATGTAGCGCTCGGCGGTCATGCAGCCCACGTAGATTGCGGTCAGGTTCAACGCAATGGTTCGATCCCACTCATCACGTGGCAGTTCACGCAGCGGCATGCGCATGGGCGAACCTCCGGCGTTATTGACCCACACCGTGAGCTTGCCGAATTCCGTCACGGCCGCCCGGCCGAGCGCGTCGAGCGCGGCGTCATCGGTCACGTCGGTGGTGACCGCGAGCGCCCGGCCGCCTGCATGACGAATCTGTTGTGCGACTTGTTCTATCTTTTCGCTGCGCCTTGCGCCCAGCACAACCGCCGCACCGGAGTCTGCGAACGCATGTGCGATCCCTTCACCGATTCCAGTTCCGCCACCGGTCACCACGGCTACCTGGCCGGTCATGTCGAAGAGTTGTTGAACGGGCGTGGGCATGATGCGTCGTTAGATCTTGACCATGCCCCCATCCACCATCAGCGACTGGCCAGTGATGTTGATGGAGTCGCCGCCGGCGAGGAAGACCACCGCGCGACCAATGTCTTCGACCGTCTGCGCGCGTCGTAGCGGCGTTCTGTCAAATATCTCGGGGTAGTCACCCCTCGGGATTCCGTCGAACCACTCGCGCGGATCCTGACCTTTGAACTCCGGCATCTGGACCGCGCGCTCGGCGTTCGCACGCCACGCATCGGTATATACGATACCGGGACAGATCGCGTTGACGTTGATGTTGTGGGGGCCAAGAAGCTCGGCCAGGGTTTGGGTGTAGTTGATCAGCCCGGCTTTCATCGCGCCGTAGGAAGGATGCACGAAGGCTGCGAGCATTTTGTCGGACAACGACGTCCTCCCGGCGATGGACGAGATGTTGATGATTTTGCCGCTGTTCTGTTCCACGAAGTGCGGGGTCACCGCTTCGGTCATCAGCACGGCGGGTCGAAGGTTCTGCTGGTAGAGCGCGTCCCACAGGGCGCCGATCTGCCCGAGCGGTCCCGGATCGGCTTCGGCCATAGACTTGGGACCCGCGCCGACGTTGTTGACCAGAATGTCGATGTGACCATAGGTGTCGAGCGCTGACTCGACCAGTTCCACAATTTTGTCGGGCTGGGTGATATCCCCGACCACGGCCAGGGCCTGACGGCCCTGCGCTTTGACCGCCTCGGCGGTCGCAGCAGTGGTGTCTTCGCTGTAGGAGTTGACCACCAGATCTGCACCGGCTTCGGCGAGGCACAGCGCGATGCCTCGACCGATGCCGCGCCCGGCGGCGGTCACGATGGCCACTTTGCCGTCGAGGTTCACGTGTCCAGGTTCCGCTGGCGGCTCAGTTGATGCCGTTCTCGAGCAGCGCCGGAAGATCCTCGTCGCTGGTTTCGATCAGCGCGTTGACCCAGCGGTGAAACAGCTGGCCGCCTCCCTCGTTGCGGCCGAACATCGAGAATTCCTTGGCGCCGGTCGCCAGCGATTTCTGGACATTGAACCCGGTCCGGTAATCCTCGTCTTCGACCACGGTCTGCATGAACTGCATGTAGGTCTTCATCTCCTCCGGGTCGGTCTCATCGGGGGATTCGAAGCGCAGGAAGTTCTGGGTGGTCACCGACTCGCCCGGACTCGCACCGGGGAACATCGCGGAAAACATGTAGCCGCCACCGATGCCGCCCACACCGCTGGCGCCGCCGGCGATGGATACGTTCGGAAAGATCGTCCACACCCCGGGTGTCATCTGTGCGTCGGTCCATTTGTCTTCCGGGGTGTTGGCGACTTCTTCGTGGCCTTTGGGTGAACTTACGCGCACGTGGGGCCCCCACGAATAGAAGTCGGGTTGAAACGACATATCCGGGCCGAAGCTGTCCCCGTGCAGAATCGGCACGTGGTAGAAGTCGCGATATCCGTCGTAGGCGACCTTCCAGTTCGGCCCGGCGAAGCTCTGGCGCCCGGCGAGGTGGCAGTCCTCGAACCGCAGATGTTCGAGCATTTCGCCGTAGCCGGCGAGGAACACGTCGATGTCTACGTTCGATTTCGGATTGAGCGTCACCCAGATGATCCCCGCCCGTTCCGCCACCGGCAGGGGGGTGAGGCCGTTACAGGATTTGTCCACGGTGCCGAAATTGTCTTCGTCGAATACGCTGATCAGGTCGCCGTTCAGGCCGTATGTCCAGGCGTGGTACCCGCAGCGGAAATTCTTGGCCTGTCCTGTTCCTTCTGCGACCACAAAGTTGCCGCGATGGCTGCACATGTTTACGAACGCGTGAATCTGATTGTCTTCGCCCCGGGTGATCAGCACCGGCACGTTGGCGACCTGGGTCGCACGGTACGAACCGGGCTCGCGCAGCTCGCAGGAGAACCCCAGGGCCAGCGGCAGCCGTTTGAATATCCGGTCGACCTCCAGCTGCCATCGATCCACGTCGAAGTAGTCTGCGGTTGGAACCTTCAGAATCTCTGGCACAAGGTCGATCCTGTTGTTCTGCAGGTTCTCCACCTCGCGCCTGGTCATTTCGACTAGCTGCTCTCTGGACAAGGTACTTTCCTCCGATTCGATGTGGTCAGATAGGGTAAAGTTCCACTTTGCATCTGCCGCCACCACGGAGTCAACCAATGACAGTCATCATCGCCGGGATCATGGATCTAGCCGATCCCAGCCAAATGAAGGAGATGTTGCTGTCCGCGCGGCCGCATATCGAAGGTGCGCTGACCGAGGAAGGTTGCATCGAGTATGCGTGGACCGAGGATCACCTCACCCCGGGGCGGCTGTATATTTACGAAGAATGGGCTTCCTCGGAGGCGCTGGATGCTCACCTGCAGAGCCACTGGTACCGCGATATGGGTGGGCACCTTGCCCAGTATCCGCGCAAAGACAGCCAGCGGGTCATCAAGAAATATCGCGTGGACCTCGAAGAACCCGTATACGACGACACCGGTGTCGCGCGCGGGCACTTTTTTACCGCGAGCTAATCTCGCAGAGCACTCCGGCGGGTGCGCTAGGGCGGGCGCGCTATGACAGGTGCGCTAAGGCGCACCCGCAATACGGATGCATTGCCCGGTGACCCACTCGGACGCCGGTGAGGCGAGGTACAGCACGGCCGCGCCCAGATCCCTTGGCGTGCCGAGCCGTCCGGCAGGTAGATTCAGCGATGCCTGCAGTTCGGGCAGATCCTCATCTTTGAGGTTCATCGCCTGCATCATCACCAGCGTAGGTACAAACCCCGGGAGCACGGCATTGACGCGAATCCTGGGTCCCAGCTCCTGGGAGAGGGTTCGTGTGAGCATGTTGACTCCGGCTTTCGCGGCGCTGTAGTGCCCGCTGCCTTCGAAGATGTCCTGAGCTGCCACCGATGAAACGTTTACGATCCGGCCGCCATCGGCCATGACCCGGGCGGCGGCGCGTACGCAATGAAAGATCGCTGTCAGGTTGAGCGCGAGGGTGGCGTCCCACTCCTCCTCTGGCAGTTCGAGTAATGGTGTTTGTATAGGCGATCCGCCCGCGTTGTTGACCCAGATGTCGAGTTTGCCAAACGACTCGATGGCAGCATCGGCAAGACGGTTCACCTGGCATTTATCCGTGACGTCGGTGGTCACCGCTACTGCGCTGCCGTTTGCGTCCACGATCTCGCGCGCGACGCTTTCTATCTCGTGCGTACGACGGGCTGCGCAGACCACGTGCGCGCCGGCCTCCGCCAGAACCTTCGCAATTCCTTCACCAATGCCGCGTCCAGCGCCGGTGACAACGGCGACTTGGCCGTCGAGTTCAAACAGGTCGTTTAACACAGACACCTCCGTCCAGGGCTGAACTTTTAGGTCAGCCGGTGGTGACCGCGTCGAACAATTCGGCGCTGCCCAGGCCGTCGCCCTGGATGGTACGCCCTAATGCGTACTCAGGCCCGACGATTCCGGGACCTTCGCCGGCCGGCAGCGGTGGTGTGTAGTATCCCAGCGCATAACTGCCCAGGGTGTAGCCCAGCAGATCCTGCATCTGAGGAGTGAGCTCGCGGGCGATCTCCGGTGGGCAGGACAGGTACTGATTTTCCTCCTGGCGCAACCAGCCCAGGGAGTAAGTCAGATTCATCCC
>JAYGEV010000443.1:0-7732 GCA_046582225.1 Pseudomonadales bacterium | reverse complement strand
ATCCGTTCAGTTCGGCAGATACATCAATGTTGATCATGTCACCATCGGCCAATCGGCGTTCCGACGGTATCCCATGCGCAGCCTGTTCGTTGACGCTGATGCAGGTGGCGCCAGGGAAGTCGTAATACAGCTGCGGCGCAGAACGCGCGCCGAATTGCGTCAGGCAGGATCCGCCGATGGTGTCGAGTTCCGCGGTGGTCATGCCCGGCTCCGCGGCACTGCGCATGAGTTCGAACGCCGCCCGAACGGCGCGTCCGGCGGCAAACAGTCCTTCAACGTCTGAGGCAGAATTTACTGTCACTCAGGAAACCTCCCAGCCAATCTCATTCAATCCACCGAACACGCCAGCACCCGGGATATCTGACACAGCTCGCGGCCGCTTTCTTCACGCCACTGGTTCAGCGCCTCCTGCACGTGCAACAGTGCCTTTTTGCTCGTGGGCTCTTTTTCCACGACGCCCTGTGCCACCAGCGCCTTAACCACATCAGCAGAAAACATCGGCGTATCTTTTCCGACGAAGCGCAGAAAGTAACGCCCGGTCTGGCCACCCAGCCGGTTTCCGCGCTTCTTCATATCGTCCCACAAGCCAACAATTTCGTCGTCCGGCCAGCCGGCCAGATAGCTGCCAAAACTGCCATGCGAGGTGCGCACATCGAGAATGAACGCAGCATTCTTCGGCACCGACTGAATCTTCCTGGCGTGACGAACGATGCTCGCGTCCTGGGCAAGCTGCTCCTGCTCTTCCTCGGATAGCATCGCGCAGACCGAGACATCGAAGTGATGGAACGCCGCTTCAAACCCGGGCCACTTGTTCTCAATGATCTTCCACACAAACCCGGAGCGGAATACGCACTTGGTCATTTCTGCCAGGTAGCGATCATCGGTAAGCGCCTTGAGCTGTCTGGAGGTCGAGGCGCTCGGCAAAAGCGCTTCGAGTTCAACCGTTCCTCCCTTGCGCTCGGCGGCGTGCTGAAAGATGCTTTCAAATGAGTCCATAATCGTTGCCTGGAGAACCCGGTCAAGGCCGAAACGGAGTAAAGAGTTTCCCTATGGTGGATGTCCTGGACAAAGATCGTCAAGGTCTGGATCCAAAGCTCACGGAAATCGTCGAAGAGACGGACCGCAATTTTGTTTACTGCGGCACCTGCTCCAACGTCATCGCACGCGACAATGACCGAATCGAAGCAGGCGGCAGTCACGATCATCATTTCAGTAATCCGCTCGGTTTCCGCTTTCACGTCGGATGTTTTTCCCAGGCGTTGGGGTGCACAATTTCCGGCGATCCAGTCGCGGCCGATACCTGGTTCGCTGGTTTTCAATGGCAAATTGCATCCTGCGCGGAGTGCCAGACACACCTGGGATGGTATTTCGACCGCGCTGAAGAATACTTCTACGGATTGATACTCGATCGCGTTCAAAATGACTGACCTGCTCGCCAGCAACTACCGCACGCTCACATTCGACTGCTACGGCACATTGATCGACTGGGAAAGCGGAATTCTCGAATATCTGCAGCCGTTGCTTCAGAGTTACGGGGTACACGTGATTGATGACTGGGTGCTCGAGTTCTTTGCCGAGTGCGAGCCCCAGATTCAGGCCGACGGAGGCACGTATCGCTCGGTGCTCGGTCGGGTATTGCTTCAATTCGGCACGCGCCTTGGATTTACCGCAACCGAGGACGCGCAGAACGGATTCGCCAACAGCATCGAGTACTGGCACCCGTTCCCGGACACGGTAGTCGCGCTGCACGCGTTATCACACCAGTTTGAGCTTGGCGTGGTGTCGAACGTCGACCACGACCTGTTCGCCTTTTCGGCACAACACCTGGGCGTCGAATTTGCGCATGTGATCACCGCACAGGAGGTCGGGACCTACAAACCCGACAAAGCGATGTTCAAAGCCGCACTGGCGCAATCACGAGGACCCGTGCTGCACATCGCACAGAGTCGTTTTCACGACATCGCGCCCGCCAACGAACTTGGGCTGGACACGGTCTGGATCAACCGGGAAACCGCGCGCGGTGGCAGCGGCGCGGCAAAGCCGGTAAATGTGGAGGCGAACTGGACTTTCAGCAGCTTAGCCGCGCTCGCAGAGGCTATGAATCTCATGTCGTGAGCCGTGTGATAGCATCCCGGCATGCCACCACGCCCTCCGCTCATCAGCATTGAAATCAGCAAGGATTATCTGCATTTCAGCTCTGCCCATTTCACCTTGTTCTCCGCCACGGAACGCGAAGATCTGCACGGCCACACCTTTTATGTCGAGGCAACAATAGATGCCGTTGTGGGCGAGGACGGCCTCGCCTTCGACTACAATCTAGTCAAAGCCAAGCTCAAGAACCTGTGTGATGAACTCGATGAGAAGGTACTGCTACCCGAGCGTTCGCCTTTTCTCACCATCACCCAGGAAACCGAATACCTGATCGCGGGTTTTGGTGATGAGCGCATCCCGTTTCTACCGCGCGACGTGCTGACGCTGCCGTTACGCAACATTACCGTTGAAGAACTGGCAACGTGGTTCCTGGAGCGGCTACAAGGCGATGAGGAAATCTTGTCGTTAAACGTGGAAAAGTTCTTGCTTCGGGTGTCCTCTGGCCCGGGCCAGTGGGCAGCAGCGACCTGGGTACCCGGACAGAGCTCGTCATTGACACCGCAATGAGGTAACGGACATGAAGTGTCTACTCATTACCGGCGCCAGCGCCGGAATCGGATTGCACACCGCGCAGAGATTCATCAACGAAGGCTATACGGTGGTGAACCTGTCCCGACGACGGTGCCCGCTGGACGCAGTGAATCAAATCAACTGCGACCTTTCGGCACCGGGGTTCCTGGAGAATATCAGCAACCAGTTGACGCCCATGCTCCGCGAAGCCGAGCAGGTGGTGCTGGTTCACAACGCCGCCCGCATGGACAACGACAGTGCGGTGGAAACTCCGAGCGTCGCCTTTCGTGAGGTGCTGGAAGTCAACCTGGTAGCGCCCAACACGCTGAATTATTTTACGATCCCCTGCATGCGCCCTGGATCTTCCATCATTTACGTTGGCTCCACACTGGGAGAAAAGGCGGTCCCCGGAAGCTATAGTTACGTGGTCAGCAAGCATGCGATTGTTGGCATGATGCGGGCCACGTGTCAGGACCTGGTCGGTCGCGAGATTCATACCACGTGCGTCTGTCCGGGATTTACCGACACCGAGATGCTACGTCGGCACGTGCCTGATGAGGCCATGGAAGCCGTTCGCGCAATGTCAGCGTACAACCGCCTAATCGATCCGGACGAAATCGCCGAAACTATTTACTGGGCCGCAAACAACCCGGTTATCAACGGGGCGGTACTACACGCGAACCTCGGTCAGAGGGAAAGATGAGCGAGAAAAGCCGCCAGACGACCAACCGTTGCGGGGAGTTACCATTGCAGGAACATGATCTCACCGAACGCCGTGAGCGGGTGTTCATCGTGCTGGCCGCATTTTTTCTGTGCGCGATGACGCTGCTCAACGTCGTGGGAATCACGCGGTTCATTCAGCTGGGCCCGATGGCGCTGGCGGTTGGCGTGCTGCCGTATCCATTAACATTTCTGTGCACGGATCTGATCAGCGAACTGTATGGTCGCAGGCGCGCAAACTTCCTCGTCTGGGTCGGTTTCACGCTCAATTTTTTCATTCTCGGCGTGCTGATGCTCGGCAACTCGATGCCCGCCGTCTCGGCCGACCAACAACCGCCGTGGCAAGTCATCCAGTTGGCCGAAGAGATCGCGCTACCCAATGGCGAAGTGATAACGGGTAGCGTCGAGCTGTTTCAATTGCTCTACGCCTGCACCTCCGGCGCGGTATTCGCGTCGATGATGGCGTACATTGCCGCACAGTTCTGCGATGTGCAGCTGTTTCACTTCTTTAAGCGCCTCACCAGGGGCAAGCATCTGTGGTTGCGCAACAACTTCTCCACCCTCGCAAGCCAGATGGTCGATTCGATCATGGTTATCAGTGTGACCTTCGGCGCAGCGTTTCTCGCCGGCAACATCACGGTTGCTGCGTTGCTGGTGCTCATGGGCAGCAGCTACCTGTTCAAGATGGCCGTCGCGCTGGCCGATACGCTGCCGTTTTACTACCTCACCAGCAGGCTCAAACGGTATCTGCAGATCGACAACGAGGAGGTCTTCGACTAGCAATCCGGCACTAACCGAGCGCCGCGACAACCTCCGGGACCCTGGCCACTGATGCACGCACCGCGGCGTCGTCCACTGCAGCGATCCGCAATCGCGTGACGATGAGATGATTCATCCCAAGACGCTCGCGATACTCGCTGATCCGGTCACGCACAAAGTGCTCGTCGCCAACGATACTCCAGTCATCAACAGCGGCATCCGGCGCCAGGCGCCCCAACTTCCGGGCTTCCACTTCAATCCGTTCGCGCACGTCGCTAACCTGCTGGCGATTGCTCGACATAAAGATGGTACGCATGATCGGGACCGTTTTAACCGGCGGGTGTCCGGCCGCAGAAGCCGCGTCGTCGTGGCGAGCGTAGTTTGCTTCGAGCGTGTCCAGCGTCTCCATCGGGGACGCCAGATACGGCAGCCCGAGGCGACCGGCCTGGGCCAGCGCTTTGGGTCCAAACGCGGCCACCCACAGCGGCGGATGAGGGCGTTGCACCGGCAGCGGATCCAGGACGATGCTGGTCCCCTTGTCGTCGAGCATCACCGGCTGGCCGCTCCACGCTTCCTGCATGCGTTGCAGGCACCTCTCGAACAGCTTGCGTTTCTCGCTGGGCATCACATCGAAAGCCTTCAACATCATCGGCGCATAGCCGCGGCCAATCCCGAGCGTTACCCGCCCCTGGGATAGTTGATCCAGAACAGCAACCTGCTCAGCCGCCTGCAGCGGGTTGCGCAGCGGCAGTAAATACGACGTGGTCGCCAGGCGGATTCGGTCGGTACCCGCGGCAACAGCCCCAAGCAGCATCAGCGGGTCGGGAATCGCGCCGGAACTGAAATGGCTTTCCGGCAACCAGAAGGAATCGTAGCCGAGTGTCTCCGCCGTGCGAGCCTGGTCGCTCAGACCGCGGGCGCTCCGATCGGTGAAGTTCCACGGTGTTACGCCAAGCTTCATTGCCCGATCACAACAGCACGATCACGACAGCACGCCCCCTGCGCGCAGTTCTTCATAGCGCGACGCATCATAGCCGAGCACTTCGCGTAAAACCTTTTCGTTGTCAACACCGAAGGACGGGGCGATCGCCGGGACAGCGGCCTTGGTGCGCGAGAAACGCAGCCGCGTACTCTCTACAAAGGCATTAGAAAACTGCGAGTGTTCTACGGGCAGATAGTGACCACGATGCGCAAGCTGAGGGTCTTGCGCAAGTTCATGGGTATCCAGAACGCGGTGTGCGGCGATGCCCGCCGATTGCAGCCGCGACTCCAGTTCGACGCCGTCCTGGTCCACCGTCCACCGTTGAATCCGATCGTCGAGGTCGTCATGCGCGGCCCGCCGGGCCGCGAGATCCATCGTCGCCAGGTCTTCCAGACCCGCCAGCTCGCAGAAAGCCCCCCATTGCACCCGGCTGCGAATGCAGACCGCCAACCATCTGTCCAGCCCGGCGATTCGATACACGCCCTGGGGCGCATGCCGCGCGTCGCGATTTCCGTTGGCGAGCCGCACGACTCCGTCACGCAGATAGCGCAGACATTCCGGCGCAAGAAAGTGCAGCGCAGCTTCGCCCTGAGACATATCGATGTACTGTCCATCGCCGGTACGGCGCAGGTGCAGCACCGCGCCCAGCAGGGCCAGCGCGTTAAAACGCACGGAGGTGAAATCCGTATATGGCCCAAAGACACCCGTCGGCGCCTGCCCGGGACGACCCGTCAATGCGTGAAACCCGGTCACCGCCGCGGCCGAATTACCAAAACCCGCGTAGCCGCTCCACTCGCCGGTCTGACCCATCAATGAGCTGGATATCATGATGATGTCCGGATTCAATTCCTTGACGGTGTCGTAGTCGAAGCCCATCCGGGCGATGGCTCCCGGGGCAAACGATTCGGTGAACACATCCGCCCAGCGGAGCAGATCACGCAACACCTCGCGGCCTTCTTCGCTGCCGAGATCGAGGGTCACATTGAGCTTGTTGGCGTTGGTGCTGTGGTGACAGGCCGCCCGTTCCGGATCCGGTATACCGCCGATGTAGGGCGGCACGTTACGAACCATGTCCTGGCGCCGCGTAGACTCAATATGAATCACCGTCGCTCCGTAGTCCGCCAGCATTCGCGTTGCGCCAGGGCCAGCAATCACCCAGAACACGTCGAGCACCTTGAGCCCGGCAAGTGGACCGGCCTGGGCATCCATCGGATCCGCCTGGCGCCCAGATCCATGCGCGGATGACGACTCGAAACGAGATTCATCCTGCCACTGCGTGGGTATGTTCTCGGTCAGCGGCAACGGCGATGCTGACAGCTTTGCAAATGCCCCAAGACGGCGACCTGATCGCCCGTTCACCAGATAGTCGCGTTGCCGGATATGAGTGCTTTCCAGTAGATCGGCAACCGTAAAAACCGGGGCAATCAACAACCGCCGTGTTACCGCCTCGGCCATGAGCTCCGCCTTGGTTCGCTGCCCGATCAGCGCTTCGATTCCACCGGTTACCTGGGCCCACTCCTGGCCACTGATCTTCCCCTGCATGATCTGCGCTGCGACACTGCCCCAGTCCCAGCTCAGATACCCCTCATCGCACAACCCCTCATCAACAACCCATTGCATCAACCGCTGCATAAACTGTGCGAGCGGCGGCAACACCCCGGCAAGGCATACCACCCATCCATCGCGAGCCTCGAACTGACTTCGCAGGTAGACACCGTTGACGGTCGCACCAGACGCGCTGCGCGCTGCTTTTTCCTGGCCAACCGGTGCATCCAGCGCTCGGTTGAGCAGCGCAAGGGTCGTAGATTGCTGAGCTGAGATGTCGATGTGCTGTCCGCGACCAGACTGCGCACGTTCCACAACAGCGATGAGCGCCGCAACCGCAGCATCGGAGCAGGCATGCCCATGAGCCTGCGGGCAGGTGATCCGCAACGGCGCCTCGCCGGCACTGCCGGTCACATAGATATGCCCGGACGCGGCGGCGGCCGTGAGATCTGAGTAGTGATAACCCGACTTGGGACCGGTACTGCCAAAACCGGTAATAGAAACATGAATCAGCTTCGGATTGATCGCCGCGAGCGCCTGATAGGACAACTGGCGCGACGCCATGTCGCCCGCGGGTTCGGATTCGATCAGCACGTCCGCAAAGCGCACCTGATCGCGTACCATTTCCGGCGTGGACCGCCAGTCCACACTGCGAACGCCCTTGCCAAGCGTGTATGCCTGCCAGTGATAGTCATCGAGATCCGGTTCATTTTCTGGCAGAACCCACTGCTGTACGTCCGCGCCCATGTCGGCCAGGAGCTGGCCGCACATCAGACCCATCTCGGTGGACAGATCCAGGACCCTCAGCTCAGTCAGCATCCACCAGCTCCGTGGTACCCAGCCCGCGCTGCAGGAGCAGCATGGCTCCCATGGTTCCCTGCACCGCAGACACGTGTCGCTGGCGGGCGAACAGCGCATAAAGAGGATCGTCGTTTAACAGCACACAGCGCTGGGCGCTGTCGCACCTGAACTCGGTCGCACGACCGAAGTTGTTGCCAGCCGGCCCATACTCACCGAAGTTGTTGGCATTCTCAGCAAGTTCCCAGAACACCTCCCAGGACGCCG
>JAYGEV010000442.1:0-12376 GCA_046582225.1 Pseudomonadales bacterium | reverse complement strand
AGCCGCTCGGATCGAAAGCCATGCCGACACGGGTGCGCCGACGTGAGTTGCGGCGCCACTCGACCTCGATACCGTCGATGTTCAGTCGTTCGCTCAAAAGTCCCACATCGTTCGGGCAATTGGCAGCGTAAACGCCTCGTCGAGTTGCGCGAGCAACGGTGCCGGGCCGGATAGATCGTCGGTGATGGACAGTTTGGAAGCACTGACGAGGCCAAACAGCATTCGCGTGAACGCGCCAACCCCGGCGTGAAGTACCGGTAACTGTTGTTCGGGGCCCGCGCGAACCGTCGAGGGCGCTCCAATGTTCACGACATACTCACCGCCGACACCCTGCCAGTCACCCTCGAGCATCTCGCCGAGCGGATCGCTGAGCACCAGATTGAAGCGAACCTCCGGACAAATCCAGGTTCGCTTGCCGACGCAATCGACCAGGTCCAGGACTCGCAACTGCCAGTACGCGATCGACTTGTGTGCGTTGGCAAACTCCGAGGCTTCGGTGCTGCCCCGGTACCGGAACGGCGCCCTTAACATGTCCTGCAGTTGTACGTGCGGCGGTTCCTGCATCGACACCGTGAACACCTGATCGCCCAGGGCTTTGATCAGCGCGAACAGTTCAAGCAGCTCGTCGGCGTCGCGATAAGCAAGGAACAACACCCGATACGGGCCATGTTCGCCACGCGATTCGCCCCAGAAAAAATGACTCAGCACTCCGTTGTCGTAGTACCCCAGGCCAAACCCGGCTTCCGAAAAAACAGCCTCGGCTTTTACCAGTTCCGGCGGATACAGCGAACACGAGCCATGCCATCCCATGCGTCCCATCATCGCCGCGTGCATGTCACGCCAGTGGCTCTTATCGAGTCGAGCCGGTGGTCGGGACGTTGCTTTGACGATGAGTGTGGTTGGATCGAACACGAACTGATGCTCATAGCTGCCGGTGCCGAACCCTAAGCGATCGTAAAAACCCTGTTCGAACATTCCCAGCACGGCGATCTGTGCGCCATTGGCAGCTCCCCTGGTAAGCTGCCGTGCGGTCAGTTGTTGAGCAAATCCCTGTTTGCGTGCGATCCGACTCGTGGTCACCGCGGTGACCGCGCACATCTCCAGCTTCTCGTCGAGGTAGCGCATGGATCCGGGTGAGATGTGCACCGCGCACTCAGCCTCACCTTCGATGGTGGCGGTCAGGCATTCGCCCGCCGCCAGGAAGTCCTTCAAACCAGCAGCCTGCTCGGCGTTCTCCAGCCAGCCGCACTCGAACCACATGCGCTCGACCGCTTTGAGATCCCTAGCTTCGTCGTATGTGCGAAATGCCATTCGTCCGGCGCCTTGTGGTGCTGATCCCGTTGCTGCGGAAAATCGAATTATGCCTTCGAACCCCCGCGCTGCGCTATGCCGACGGCAGCGCGGGACGATGGGTCGGAAATTGTGTGCTGGCTGCGGCGGCGGCCAGAACATCTGCCTTGGAGTGGCTGCGGGCAAGATCTTCAAGCTGTACGCGCGTCACCCGCATCAGGTCAAACTGCTGTTCGTCATTGCGCCGCAGCGCTTCCTGGGGGCTGATCCAGATGCTGTCGACGGTTTCGGCATCGTCGTGACGCCCGGTCTGCCCGGTAGGTGCGGCGGCGATGAAAAAACGGGTATCAAAACGCCGAGGTCGCCCGAGCGGCGTGACAAAGCGGTTGTAGAAATGGATGTTGTCCACCGCGAGCTTGAGATTCTCCTGCTCACAGATACTGCGGAGCGTGAGCTCTCCGGCATGCAAAGGGCCACGGTATGCGTCGAACCGGGCTGCCGCGGCATCATCTTCATAGGCGAGCAACTCGCCATCGGCCGTGTAGGCCAGCAGCAGGCCCGCCTCTTCAAAACTCTCACGAATTCCGGCAATCCAGTAACCCCGCCACTCGGGACCCAACGCCTCGCGTTGCGCGGCTTGTTGCTCACTCGGACCGATGCGTCGTTCATCGTATTTGTGCAGATGGTCATCGCCATCGACCCGGCCACCGGGGAATACATACATGCCCCCCGCAAATGCAGCAGCACTGGTTCGCTTGAGCATGAATATCTCGTAGTCGGATTCCGCATCGCGCACGATGATGACAGTCGCCGCGGGACGTATGGGTTGGATCTGGCTCATCGATGGCTCGATTCACGAAACGCCGCAGGCTAGCGACTTTTTACCTGCGCTGCCATAGCAGGTATCGTTGCCCGATCGGTCAGGGAGGGGGTACGGCAATGAAGCTGAGCGTGGAATTTCCAAGCGTGGCCTATCGGGAAGGTCCCGAAGCGGTGGTTCGACTGGCAAAAGCCATCGAGGACATCGGCTACGACCAGCTCGACATGTTCGACCATGTGGTCATGGGTTACCCCACAGAAACCCGCGCCGCACCGATCTATCCTCCGCAGATGCCGATCATGGAAGCACTCATGGTGCTGTCCTATGTCGCGGCGGTGACTGACCGCATTGGCCTGGGCACAGAAGTACTGGTGCTGCCGCAGCGCCAGCCAGTGCTGGTCGCCAAGCAGGTGAGCACGCTGGATACTCTTTGCAACGGCCGGGTACGGCTCGGTGTCGGGGTCGGTTGGCAGGAATCCGAGTACGACGCGCTGGAAGAGAACTTCGCTAACCGCGGCAGGCGCATGGATGAAGCCATTCATCTGATCCGGTCCTACTGGCGCGATGAGCGCATTGATTTCGCGGGTGAGTTTTATACCTCCACAGCCATGGCCATGGAGCCGAAGCCTGAGCGCAAGGGCGATCTGCCGATCTGGATCGGCGGCACTTCTGCCCGCGCGTTGCGAAGAGTGGGTGAACTAGGTGACGGCTGGCTTGCGACCGCGTTTATCAATCCTGAAAAAGCAGCCGCGGCGGTCGCGACCATTCGTGCCCACGCAGAAGCCGCCGGCCGTGATCCAGGTGCCATCGGGCTGCAGCAGATGCTCGATGTGCCCCCCAGAGATGATTCCGGCAAAGGCTTTTACGCAGACCTCGACCAGGTAGAGGCGCGTGCGCTGGCGGTCAAGGAAATGGGCTTCGAATGGGGGGCGCTGAATGCCACCGCCATCTTCCAGTCCGGAGCCCGCAGCGTGGATGCGATGATCGATACGCTGGGCGCACTGCACGAACGACTGCGAGCCGCGACGGGCTAGAAGCTCAACCCCTGGGTCTGCGACGACGACGTCAGCGCAATCACGTCCTCGTCGACCTGAATACGAGCTTCGAGTTCCGCGCCAGCACCCCCCTCGACGCGTACGGCAATGCCAAGGTCTTTGATCACGCCGGCCAGCTCTGCGTGCCGTGGAGACCGCAACACCAGCTCCAGAAACTGTCCACCCGAAGGGTTTTGTGTCGCGGGTGCGGCGTGTCCAGCCAATCGATGAAGAATGGGATGAGGCTGGGGAACTCGTGACCGCCGAGAAACAGCAGTTCCCACTCGAGCACATTATCCGATGGGGTTCGCCGCTGGGTGCGAACCGGTCCTCGCACCGCCATCCCCAGAGCCGCGCCGGTGTCGGCGAGTCCCAACAGGTTTCCACACCCGGCAGCCCAGGTGACCAGGGCGCAGCGGTCGAGCTTCTGCAAACGTTCACCCAGAGTGCCATGCAGATTCTGTTCGGGATCCGGCGCAATGATCTCCAGATACACACGATCACCTAACCCGAGCAGCGCATTGCGCGTTCCAAGCCCGGGATGTGCGCCACCCGGGGCTGGTTCAACGCCAAACAGTTGTTGCGCCTGGGCCATCCCCTGCGCCAGATCCGGTGCGCCCCACATCAGGTGGTCGATGGCGAGCGTCATCGGAATTGCGCCGTTGCAACACTGACGGCGATCAACACGAACCTCATCGTACCCATGTGCAAATCCACACCGTGCCCCGCGAAAATGAATCTTCCCGGAACAAACCGTACAATGAATCGCCTTCTTTGGGGAGCGGGAGAACACGATGGCACCGAAAACGGACAATCACGCGTACTGGCGCGCCAATCTGAAACTGGGCGCGGTGCTGCTGTCGATCTGGTTCGTGGTGTCGTTCGGATTCGGCATTCTGCTGGTGGATTCCCTGAACCGAATTTCTCTGTTCGGATTCAAGCTCGGCTTCTGGTGGGCACAGCAGGGCTCGATCTTTGTCTTTATCGTACTTATTTTCGTCTACTCAGCGGTGATGAAGCGCATCGACCGTAAGTACGGTGTGCATGACGACGAGGACTGAGTGATGGATGTCAAAGCCCTCACTTACCTGTTCGTGGGATTGAGTTTTGCGCTGTATATCGGCATCGCGATCTGGTCGCGGGCCGGATCCACCCGCGAGTTCTACGTAGCCGGTGGCCACGTACACCCCATCGCCAACGGAATGGCCACCGCCGCCGACTGGATGAGTGCGGCGTCGTTTATCTCCATGGCCGGGATCATCGCGTTCCTGGGCTACGACGGCACCGTTTACCTGATGGGCTGGACCGGTGGCTACGTCATTCTGGCGCTGTTGCTCGCACCCTATCTGCGCAAGTTCGGCGAGTTCACGGTGCCGGACTTCATCGGTACCCGCTACTACTCCAACACCGCCCGGGTGGTGGCGGTGATCAGCCTCATCGTGATTTCGTTCACCTATGTCGCCGGCCAGATGCGCGGCGTGGGCATCGTGTTCTCGCAGTTCCTCGATGTCGACATCAACCTGGGGGTGGGCATCGGCATGGCCGTGGTGTTCATGTACGCGGTCCTTGGCGGCATGAAAGGCATTACCTATACCCAGGTCGCCCAGTACTGCGTGCTGATGTTCGCCTACCTGGTGCCGGCGATTTTCATCTCCATGCTCATTACCGGCGTGCCAATACCGCAGATCGGCCTGGGCTCGGAGGTGAACGACGGTTCCGGCTTGAGCGTGCTGGCCAAGCTCGATGCGACGCTGGTGGATCTCGGTTTCGCGCCGTACACCGATGGCGGTAAAAGCACCATCGACGTATTTGCGATCACCATGGCACTGATGATCGGCACCGCCGGCCTGCCCCACGTGATCGTACGTTTCTTCACCGTTCCCAAAGTCAGCGATGCACGAAAATCGGCCGGCTACGCACTGTTGTTCATTGCCTTGTTATACACCACCGCTCCGGCGGTCGGCGCGTTCGCACGGTTAAACTTCGTGGACACCGTTCATGGAACTCACTACGCAGCCGTGGCCGACTGGTTCAAGAGCTGGGAAGACATCGGTCTGATCGGCTGGCTCGACAAAAACCAGGACGGAGTCATTCAGTATGCCCCTGGGGCACCGTTTGAAGGCAAACCCGCTTTCGCCGAAACACCAGGTGCTTGGGGTGAGCGGAAAATCATCAATCGGCCGACCGACAACGACAACGAGGTATACGTTGATCGCGACATCATGGTGCTGGCCAATCCCGAGATCGCCAACCTGCCGGCGTGGGTGATCGCGCTGGTGGCGGCTGGAGCGCTGGCAGCCGCGCTGTCCACGGCCGCGGGATTGCTGCTGGTCATCTCGACCAGCGTGTCCCACGACCTGATCAAAAAAACCCTGGCCCGCGGCATTACCGATAGACAGGAGCTTGCCTACGCCAGGATTGCGGCCGCGCTGGCGATTTGCGTGGCAGGATATCTTGGCATCAACCCACCCGGGTTCGTCGCCCAGGTGGTTGCGTTCGCATTCGGTCTGGCAGCGTCATCCCTGTTCCCGGCAATTCTGTTGGGCATTTTCAGCAGGACCATGAACAAGGAAGGCGCGGTGACCGGTATGGTTGTCGGGTTGGTATTTACCTTCAGCTACATCGTCTACTTCAAGTTCGTGGCGCCCGAGGCAAACAACGCAGCAAACTGGTGGTTCGGTATCTCGCCCGAAGGCATCGGCATGGTCGGCGCGCTGCTGAACTTCGCAACCGCGGGCGTGGTCAGTCGATTTGCGCCCGCCGCTCCGATACACGTGCAGCGACTGGTGGAGAACATCAGGATTCCCCGCGGAGTGGAAACACCCCACACACATTGAAAGCCAACGTGCGAGGACCAAAGCCATGAGCTATCTCGATACGCTGCACGAATACGTCGGCAAGGATGTTGGCGTGAGCCCGTGGATCACCATTGATCAGGCGAAAATTGATGCTCACGCGCGCACTACCGGGGATGACAGCTGGATCCATACCGATCCGCAACGCGCGGCCAGCGATACGCCGTTCGGCACAACCATCGTGCAGGGCTTTCTGCTGTTGTCGCACTTCACAGAGATGGCGAAATCGCTGAAGTTGCCCACCCAGGGCGTCGCCTACATTTTGAACTACGGCCTGGACCGGGTGCGAATCGTGCAACCGGTACCGGTCGATTCGCGCATTCGCGGTCGTTTCGAGCTGAAAAAGGTCGAGGCCAAAGGCCACCACGGCGTGCTCGCTTATCTGGATGTGTCCATCGACATTGAAGGTGACGAAATCGCTCCCGCAGTGGTGGCGGAGTGGCTCGCCTACATGCGGCTCGAGGAATGCACCAGGGTTTGAGTGATCCACACTCGAAAGCGGCGAGCGGCTGGTCCATGGGCGGTCGCAACTATGTGCTGGTCCTGCTGACCCTGACCGCCGCGTTCAACTTCGTCGACCGGCAGATTCTGGGCGTGCTGCTCGAACCCATCGGACAGGAGTTCGACCTGCCCGACAGCATGCTCGGACTGCTGTCTGGAATTGCCTTCGCCGCGTTCTATGCGGTGCTGGGCATTCCCATCGCAGTGATGGCCGACCGCTTCAACCGGCGCAAGATCATCGTCATCTGCATCGCCATCTTCAGCGTGATGACCACCCTGTGCGGGGCCGCAGCAAACTTTGTGCAGCTGTTTCTCGCTCGCATCGGGGTCGGCGTGGGAGAGGCCGGCACCATGCCCGCCAGTCAGTCGATCCTGGCCGACCTCTACCCGGTCGAAGAGCGCTCCTCAGCCATGGGCCTGCTGGCCGCCGGCGGCAACATCGGACTGATGCTGGGCCTGTTGATCGGCGGTTGGGTCAACGAATGGTTTGGCTGGCGCACCGCATTTCTGGTGGCGGCGGTGCCTGGCATGCTGCTCGCGCTGACGATCCATTTCACGGTCCGGGAGCCGCCGCGCACAACAACCGCCATGCCCAGCACTCACTGGTTCAAAGAAGCCTGGGACGGCATCGCGCTGGTGGGACGGGTCCTGTCCATGCGGCGTTTCGTCATGGGCGGCACGCTTTATGGCCTGGCCGCGTACGGAATTCACACCTGGATGCCGGTCTACTACATTCGCTATCACGGCATGTCCACGGGCGAAGCTGGAACCGCAATCTCGATCATCGTCGGAGTGCTTGGCGGCATTGGCGCGGTGGCAGGCGGCGCTCTGTGCACCCGACTGTCCCGCCACGACCTGCGCTGGAGTGCATGGGTGCCGGGGCTCGCGATTCTGATCAGCGTGCCGTTGTTGATCGCGATGCTGATGACTGACAACACCTGGCTGGCACTGGGATTGTTCGTGATACCAGGGATTCTGTCGAGCGTCTATGCGGGGCCCACCTGGGCAGTCATTCAGGAACTGGTCCCGCCCAACCGGCGCGCCATCGCGGTGTCCGTGTACATGCTGATCTACAACCTGATCGGACTCGGGCTCGGGCCGCTGGCCGTCGGCATACTGAGCGATCTGTACATCCCGTCTCTTGGCGACGAATCCCTGCGCTGGGCAATGATCACCGTGCTGCTGGTCAGCCTGGGCGGGGTCACCGCTTACTACCTGGCGTCCCGATCGGTAATCGCCGACGTGCAACGCCAGAGTGCTGACGCCAGCGCGTCTCAGGCAGCGCCGGCGAGCTCCACCGAGGCGGCAATCTCAAAGGAGCGAAGTCGTGAGGTATGATCGTATATCTGACTCACGATCATCAGTTCATCCGCCCCGGTTCGCGCAGCAAATTCAGCCATGCCACGCGCCACAGTGTCTGGCGTGCCCACCGTCGAGCAGGATGTGAACTGAGCGATCATCTGCTGGTCCTGGGCGGTCAGGTTTTCTTCGAAGCCCCTGATCGGCGGTGGCAACTGACCGGGCGTTCCGTGGCGAAGACGCACCACCGACTGCAGTGACGAGGTTCTAAGGTAGCGCGCCTCCTCATCGGTTTCAGCCGCGCAGACGTTGAATCCCAGCATCAGATAAGGCTTTTCAAGCTGTCCGGAGGGTTTAAAGGAGCTGCGGTATACGTCGATTGCCTGTTCCATGGCCGCTGGCGCGAAATGCGATGCAAACGCATAGGGAAGACCCAATGCGGCTGCCAGCTGCGCACCGAACAGGCTCGAACCCAGGATCCAGACAGGTACTTTCGATCCGGCACCCGGAATCGCACGGACGCGCTGGCCTTGTTCTGGTTCATCGAGATACGCCATCAGCTCGATCACATCCTGGGGGAACGCGTTTGGATCGCTGTGCAGGGTGCGGCGCAGTGCCTGGGCGGTCATCTGATCCGTGCCCGGGGCTCGACCCAGCCCCAGATCGATGCGCCCGGGATACAGCGCCTGTAACGTACCGAACTGTTCAGCGATAACCAGCGGCGCATGGTTTGGAAGCATGACACCGCCTGCTCCCACGCGAATGCGCGATGTGCCACCGGCGACGTAGCCGATGGCCACCGCGGTCGCCGAACTGGCGATACCCGGCATGTTGTGGTGTTCGGCCAGCCAGAACCGATGGTAATCCCAACGTTCTGCGTGCCGGGCGAGATCGAGGCTGTTGTGCAGGGCTTGGGTGGGCGTGCTGCCCTCGGTAATGGGGGCAAGATCGAGAATACTGAGTCGAGGCATGGCGGCGAGTGTACCCGAACTTCAGGCGTTTTGACTCGCACTCAAGGTCCGTGGAACACTACTGGTCACACGGCTAACGCTGGTTCGACGCAAATCCGAGCGATTCAAGGAGACACCAATGACCGCAGCTCTGTTCCCCATCTTTCAGTACGCCTACTTCGTGAACGACGTTGAAGAGGCTGCCCGCAAATGGAATCGTCTGTATGGCGCTGGTCCGTTTGTGATGGTTCCACACCACAAGACCGACAAGTTTGCCTACCGTGATACTGAACAGGAAGCCGACGTTTCCTACGGCTTTGGCTATCTGGCAGACAATCAGATTCAGTTCATCGCCCAGCATGACGAAACGCCGTCGATCTACCGCGACATGTATCAGGCCGGAGAAGAAGGCTTTCACCACGTGGGATGTCTTGTTAACGATTTTGCAGCAGCACGGCAGCGCATGCTCGACCTCGGCTTTGTGAACGCCTGTGAGCTGTGGGCAGACGATGTGAACGCGGCCTATTTCGACACCCGCTCAGTGAACGGCGGATTCACCGAAATACACGGCGACCCGGTGCATATCCTGGCCAGCTTTGCGACCTGGAAGCGCGCACATCAGAACCTGAAACCGGGCGATGACCCGATCATGCAAATGACCCAGCCGTTCCCTGAGGGGCGCGACCCCGACTACCTGGCCTGAACAACCCAACCAGAGGAGCCACTCATGAGTGATTTACCCAGCGGACTTCCGCAATGGATTGCAGACCACATCAAGCTGTACCGGGAAGACCCCGATAAGGCTCACATGTGGGACGCGACCCTCGGCGGCGGCACAGGAATGCTGCCAACCCTGTTGTTGACCAGCACCGGTCGTAAATCGGGCGAGCCGCGCCCGCTGCCACTGATCTATAATAAGGTTGGCGACAACTATGTGATCATCGCCTCCAAAGGTGGTGCCCCCGCACACCCGGCCTGGTACCTCAACCTGGTCGCTGAGCCCAACTGCCACGTTCAGGCCGGTCGGGACATGACCGATGCCACGGCCCGGACGGCTGTGGGTGACGAGCGCGGAGATCTGTGGGCACAACTCGCAGAAATTTATCCGCCTTACAACGCGTATCAGGAATCCGCGGGCGATCGCGAGATACCCGTGGTGGTGCTGGAACCCAGATAACAACCGTGACCGCGCTGGAACGGCGACGGATCGGCAGGACGCCGATCGAGGTCACCACGCTGGGTTTTGGCGGCGCGCCACTCGGTGCCGTTGGCGACCGCATCAGCGACGAGCTGGCGGCCTCGATCATTGGATCTGCCTTTGAGGGCGGAATCGGCTACTTCGATACCGCACCCCTGTACGGGCACGGTCTGTCTGAGAAACGCATGGGCCAGCTCCTGGGCACGATCGCGCGCGAGGCGTTCGTGCTTTCGAGCAAGGTGGGCCGGCTGCTGGTCCCGCGTGAAGAGGGCGAGCGCTTCGCGGGTATGCGTGACGACGAACCGGTGGCCGTTCGCTACGACTACTCCTACGACGGCGTGCGTCGATCGCTCGATTCAAGCCTGCAACGGCTCGGGCTGGATCGCATCGACATTCTGCTCTGCCACGACATCGACGGCTGGACCCACGGCGACGCACAACCGGAGATAGTTGCCGAGGCGCTCACCGGCGCACTCCCGGCGATGCAGAAGCTGCGCGACGAAGGCGTGATCGGCGCGATCGGTCTGGGCGTGAACGAATGGCAGGTGTGCAGCCGCGTGATGGACGAGATTGACGTCGACTGCTTCCTGCTGGCAGGACGATTCACCCTGTTGGAGCAGGATCCGCTGGACGAGATGCTGCCAAAATGCGCAGACCGTGGCGTGTCGGTCATCATCGGCGGGCCGTACAACTCGGGGCTGCTCGCAAGCGCCGAGCGCCGGCGAGCGACCTACAACTACCAACCCGTTGACGATGAGCTGTGGAACAAAGCCCAGGCCATCCGCGGCATCTGCGAAGACCACGGCATCGACATGCGTGCCGCCGCACTGCAGTACCCGTTGCGACATCCGGCGGTGGCCGCCGTGATTCCCGGCATGTGGTCACAGGCCGAGGTGGCGACGAATCTCGAATTCATCAGCGCCGAGCTGCCCGGCGCGCTCTGGGCCGACCTGGCCAACGCCGGACTATCACGCGGCTGGTAACCGTCTAGAATGGTCCGCAGTCGCGGCCTTGAGGAGAACACATGAACACCAAAATCTGCGAAAAACTCGGCGTCGAATTCCCGCTGTTTGCGTTCAGCCACTGTCGGGACGTGGTCGCCGGAGTCAGCGCCGCCGGCGGATTCGGCGTACTGGGGGCGGTGGGACATTCGCCGGAAACCCTGGATGTCGAGCTCAGCTGGATCGACGAGCACGTCGACGGCAAGCCCTACGGGGTAGATCTGCTGGTACCGACCAGCATGGACAACAAGGAACACGCGCTGTCGGCCCGCGAACTCGAAGATCGCATTCCCGTGGAGCACAAGCGCTACATCGAGCACCTTCTGGCTGAGCACGGCATCGACACTCATGATATGTGGGACGCCGTGATCCGCGATGGCGAGGGCGACAACATGCGCGAGGTTGGCGCCAGCCTGGTCCTGGACGCCGCGTTTTTGCATCCTGTGAAAATGGTGGTCAACGCGCTCGGCGTGCCGCCGGAGTTCATGATGTCGCGCGCGCGCGAACACGGTGCGCTGGTGGGCGCGTTAGCGGGCGCCAAGGAACACGCGACCAAACATGCCGAAGCAGGCGTAGATGTGGTGGTGGTTGCGGGCACCGAGGCCGGTGGACACTGCGGCGAGGACTCCACCCTGGTGCTGGTACCGGAGGTGATTGCAGAGCTCAAGGACTACGACGAGGTGAGTGTGCTCGCCGCCGGAGGCATCGTGACCGGTGGGCAGATGGCGGCCTGCATGGCCATGGGCGCTGATGGGGTCTGGACAGGATCGGTCTGGCTGACCACGGCCGAGGCCGAAACGCTGCCAGTCGTTAAGGAGAAAATGCTCGCCGCCAGTTCGCGCCAGACCGTGCGTTCGAAGAGCCGCACGGGCAAGTACACGCGCCAGCTGCGTTCCGCGTGGACGGACGCCTGGCAGTCCGAAGACAGCCCTGAGCCACTGCCAATGCCGCTGCAGGGCGTGGTGGCCAACGCAGCATTCAGAAAGATCAACAAGCTGGCCCAAACAGATCACCCCGGCGCCAAACAGCTCGTCAACTATTTCGTGGGACAGGGGGTCGGCCTGATGAACGAGACCCTGTCGGTCCGCGCGGTGGTTTATCAGTTCATGGAGGATTTCGCCGCTGCCCATGAGCGGCTCAACAACGTGATCGGCGAGTAGCGCGGCTAGCGGTTAGGCCCGCGGTTCATCGGATAGGGCTGCCAGCGCTCCAGCTCCACACGCGGCAACACCGTTGGGTTGACACAGCTCATTGGCCAGCGGCCACGCAGCACCAGCGCCACCTCGCGCCCAACCCGTCGACGGGTCTCGGGACGCATGCGGGTGGTGGCCGAGGCAACATGAGGCGTGAGCACCACGTTTTCCATGCCCAACAACGGGTTGTCCGGGTCCGGCGGTTCCTGTTCCAGCACATCCAGCCCCGCTCCGG
>JAYGEV010000401.1:0-14998 GCA_046582225.1 Pseudomonadales bacterium | reverse complement strand
GGCACGCGCATCTTCTCGATAACTGGTAGTAAAGCCTACCTGGTTATTACAAATCACGTGGATCGTACCACCGGTTTTATAGCCACGGGTTTGAGACATCTGAAAGGTCTCCATGACCACACCCTGGCCTGCAAAAGCAGCATCGCCATGAACGATGATGGGCACCACAAGGTCACCTGTGTGGTCACGCCGCCGATCCTGACGCGCACGCACGGAGCCTTCAACAACCGGACCGACAATCTCCAGATGCGATGGGTTGAACGCGAGGGCAAGGTGCATTTCGCCGCCGGGCGTCATGACATTGGTCGAGAATCCCTGATGGTATTTGACGTCGCCCATATCATCTTCGTTGACCTCGACCTTGCCGTCGAACTCATCGAACAGGTCCCACGGGTCCTTGCCGAGTATGTTCACCAGCACATTGAGGCGGCCTCTGTGCGCCATGCCGATGACGACTTCAATGACCCCGTGTGAGCCGAGCCGTTGTAACATTTCATGCAGCATCGGAATAAAGCTTTCCGCGCCTTCCAGGCCAAAGCGTTTGGTTCCCGGGTAACGCCCGTGCAGATACTTTTCCAGCCCTTCGGCCGCGGTGAGTCGCTCGAGAATCGCGCGCTTTTGCTCATCGCTGAATTGCGGTCGGGCGCGCACGCTTTCCAATCGTTGCTGCACCCACAACTGCTCGCTCTGATCGACGATGTGCATATATTCAAAGCCGATCGAACCGCAGTAGGTCTGCTCCAGGGCGTCGATCAGTTCGCGCAGGTTGGCCTGGCCATCGCCGAAGCGAAAAGTTCCCACCTGAAAGGTTTCTTCGAGATCCGCCGGCGACAAATGATGATAGGCGAGGTCCAGGACCGGTGACGGCGGGCGTTCCATCATTGCCAGCGGGTCGATATCGGCCTTCTTGTGGCCGCGGTTTCGATACGCGGATATGAGATCCTGAACGCGCATCTGCTTCTGCTCATGGGCGTTCTGGACCACGGTACTTTCCCGCTCGGGGCGGGCTTTCAGCCGATTTCGACCCAAACGCTCGAAATGTTGGTCGATGGTGCTGTGCGGCACGTCCGCGTCAATGGATCCTTCCACGCGCGGCAGCTTGTTGAAGTAGTCGCACCACTCGCCCGGTACGCCATTGGGATCGTCCAGAAAGACTTCGTACAGGTCCTCGATGTACGCGACGTTAGTGCCAGACAGATGTGAGCTGCGGCGCATCCGCTCGACGAACGAATCAGCCATGTCGAATCCCAGCTAGGTACCTTGTTGCAGGAGCATAGTACGAATCTTGCCGATGGCCCGGGTCGGATTCAGGCCTTTCGGGCACACGCTCACGCAATTCATGATGCCGCGGCAACGAAACACACTGAACGGATCGTCAAGATCGGCCAGGCGCTCGGCCGTGGCGGTATCGCGGCTATCTGCAAGGAATCGATAAGCCTGCAAAAGACCGGCAGGGCCGATGAACTTGTCCGGATTCCACCAGAACGAGGGGCATGCCGTCGAACAGCAGGCACACAGGATGCACTCATACAAACCATCCAGTTCGGCCCGTTGTTCGGGGCTCTGGAGGCGTTCCTGGGCTGGCGGCGGCTTGTCGTTGAGCAGAAATGGCTTGATCTTTTCATATTGTCGGTAGAACTGGGTCATGTCCACAACCAGGTCGCGCACCACCGGCAACCCAGGCAGCGGTCGCAATACCAGCTTGCCTCGTTTGGCCACGCTCGACACAGGCGTCATGCAGGCCAGCCCGTTTCTGCCGTTCATGTTGATTCCATCCGAACCGCAAACTCCCTCCCGACAGGAACGGCGGTAAGACAGCGTCGGATCCTTGGCTTTGAGCAGCTCGAGCACATCGAGCACCATGATGTCCTTGTCTTCGGGGAGATCGATGTCCATTTCGCGCATCTGTGGGACTTCATCGACGCCCGGGTCGTACCGGTAAATGCTGACCTGCATTAGGTTTCTCTTTTGATGAGTGAGGTCGAACTGGACACGCTCGCCGGCGGCATCAGTACTTGCGTTCCATGGGTTCGAAAGTGGGTACCGTCTTCGGCTTGAAATCCACGCTACGCGTGGAAAACTTCTTGCCCTGAGAAGAGTACAGCGAGTGACACAGCCAGTTTTCATCATCACGCTCGGTGTAATCATCTCGAGCATGGGCGCCGCGACTCTCGGTGCGTGTTTCAGCGGTAATTGCCGTGGCCTCGGCGACCTCCAGGAGGTTGTCGAGTTCCAGCGCCTCGAGGCGGGCAGTGTTGAATGCATCACTTTTGTCGGCGAGGTAAGCGTTGCCAATTCGCTCGCGCAGATCCGCCAGCGTCTTGATCCCCTCCTGCATGTGCGTTTCGGTACGAAACACGCCAAAGCTGTTCTGCATCGTCGTCTGCAGCTCGCGCCGCAAGTCGGCGACCGACTCCCCCGCGGATGATTCATTCCACCGATTCAACCGTTCGAGTGCGCGTTCCAGATCGCTGTCTGCAGGATCACGGTAGCTGACTCCCTGACGCATCACTTCTTCGATGTGGATGCCTGCGGCGCGCCCGAACACGATCAGATCGAGCAGCGAGTTACCACCCAGTCGATTAGCACCATGAACTGATACGCATGCCGCCTCACCCGCGGCATACAGTCCGGGAATTTCCTGATCGTTACCACTGGCGTCCTGCAGCAAAGCCTGCCCATGAACGCCGGTTGGAATGCCACCCATCATGTAGTGGCAGGTGGGCACAACTGGAATGGGTTGTTTGATCGGATCAACATGAGCGAACGTACGAGACAGTTCCAGTATTCCGGGCAGCCGGCTGTTGAGCACCTCTTCGCCGAGGTGATCGAGCTTTAGCATCACGTGGTCGCCATCCGGACCGCAGCCACGGCCGTCGAGAATCTCAAGCACCATCGAGCGTGCGACCACATCACGACCGGCCAGGTCCTTGGCCGTAGGCGCATAACGTTCCATGAACCGCTCGCCATCTTTGTTGATCAGATAGCCGCCCTCGCCCCGGCATGCTTCGGTGATCAGAATCCCGGCGCCGGCAATTCCGGTGGGGTGGAACTGCCACATCTCCATATCCTGCACTGGAAAGCCGGCTCGCAGCGCCATACCCGAGCCATCGCCGGTACACATGTGCGCGTTGGTCGTACTGGCATAGATTCGTCCGGCACCACCGGTCGCCAGCACGCACGCCTTACAGTTGATAAATACGGTCTCGCCGCTTTCCATCTCTATCGCGATGATTCCCACCACCGCGCCATCGGTATTGGTGACCAGATCTACCGCGAACCATTCATTGAGAAATGTGGTGTTGGCCTGCAGATTGGCCTGATAAAGCGTATGCAGCAGCGCGTGTCCGGTCCGGTCGGCCGCAGCACACGTGCGGGCTGCCTGCCCGCCTCTGCCAAAGTCTTTGGATTGGCCTCCAAAAGGCCGCTGATAGATGCGCCCGCTGTCTGTTCGCGAAAACGGCAGACCCATGTGTTCGAGTTCGAATACCGCTTGAGGGCCCTCGGTACACATGTACTCGATGGCATCCTGATCGCCAATATAGTCGGAACCCTTAACCGTATCGTACATGTGCCAACGCCAATCATCGTCAGGATCGTCGCTTGCGATGGCGCAGGTAATGCCGCCCTGGGCGGACACGGTGTGCGATCGGGTGGGAAATACCTTAGAGATCACCGCCGTCTTAAGCCCAGACTGCGCAAGCTGCAACGAGGCACGCATGCCGGCACCGCCGCCACCGACGATCAGGCCGTCGAATTCCATTCCCCGGATTCTCGTCATGTTCTACTCTTCAATTCAAGCTCCAGAACAGCTGCAGCCCCCAGGCCACGTATACAAACAGGCACCCGATGACCCCGGATTGATAGAACAATCGAAACACCGTGGCGTGGCTGCCGAAGTAATGCGCCTGAATGTAATCCGTCCCGATCGTCCACATACCGATCCAGGCATGAGCCGCCGTGGACAGTATCGCCAGCGTGCTGAACAGCTGCATAGGCGTGGAACCCAGGTAGCTAACCAGCTGACCATGAGTGAGCCCGGGAGTCACCACGAAGAAACCGAGCACGCAAAGCGCGTACATGCCAATGATCACCGCGGTCGCCCGTTGAACAACGAAATCAGACAGTCCGCTGCGCGTGAGGCTGGTGACGTTGGTTACCACAGCCAGACCCCCACCATCGCGGTAGTAATCGCGGTGAGCGCGAAGGTCAACGCCGCGTTCAGCTTGGCAGTGGCAAACGATTCACCCACACCAAAATCCATGAACATGTGTTTTATCCCGGCAATCAGGTGATAAAGCAGGGCCGCGAGCAGCGCGATCAATGCGATTTTTGCCAACGGAGCACTCAAAACCTCTGCAGCGGCGGTGAATCCGGCCGTGGATTCCAGCGCCATGTCGAGCAGCCACAGCAGATAGCCAATCCCCGCAAATAGCACCGCTCCGGTAATTCGGTGGACGATGGAGGCGATTGCAGTGAACGTCCAGCTGAACTGAGTCAGCGACAAGTACACCGGGCGCTCGGTTTTCATATCCCTTCGGTCTTCTGTTCGGGTTCGAGATTCGGGTTGTGGATCTACGCCGCAAGGCCCCGCAGGCCCCTCAGAACGGCTGATTTCGCGGCAACATTTTAGCCGTGCTTCACTCGAAATGCCATGAAACCCAGCCACACCCGACCGCTCGTT
Source organism: Pseudomonadales bacterium (assembly GCA_046582225.1). Classification (GTDB taxonomy): domain Bacteria; phylum Pseudomonadota; class Gammaproteobacteria; order Pseudomonadales; family Azotimanducaceae; genus JAYGEV01. The sequence goes on along the minus strand of JAYGEV010000401.1, from coordinate 10,314 downwards.
GGGGATCGTGGCCACCCCACAACCCCGATCGCTTTCGCACCTGCTCAATTGACAATGGTTGGCACCGTTAATAGGCTCAGTCGCCAAACCTTGAGATTACCAGGCCGCAAGAGCCAGGCAGGGACAGTACTACAACGGGAGGACTCTATGGCGGACAAGGGTGGCAAAGTAGCCCAGTTGACGATCGACGGCAGGACCATTGATCTGCCGATCTTAAGCGGCAACATTGGCCCGGACGTGATCGATGTCAGCAAGCTGACGGCGTATGGATACTTCACACACGACCCCGGCTTCGTCTCCACCGCCTCTTGCGAATCCGCAATCACTTTTATTGACGGCGACAAAGGCATCCTCCTGCATCGTGGCTACCCGATCGAGCAGCTGGCCGAACATTCCGACTACCTGGAGCTATGCTATCTGCTGCTGAACGGTGAATTGCCTACCGCTGAACAGCAGGAAAATTTCGTGCACACCATCGGCCACCACACAATGGTGCACGAACAGCTCATGCAGTTCTTTCGCGGGTTCCGTCGCGACGCGCATCCGATGGCCATCATGTGTGGGGTCACCGGCGCGCTTTCGGCTTTCTACCACGATTCTCTGGACATCAACGACGCTGAACATCGCAGGGTCACCGCCTATCGACTCATCGCGAAAATGCCGACCCTGGCGGCCATGAGCTACAAATATGCCCAGGGCGAACCATTTGTGTATCCCCGCAACGACCTCGCTTACGCCGAAAACTTCCTGCACATGATGTTTGCCACCCCGTGTGCAGACTACGTCGTCAATCCAATCATCGCCCGCGCCATGGATCGTATATTTCTGCTGCATGCAGATCACGAGCAGAACGCCTCGACCTCAACGGTACGTCTGGCTGGCTCCACGGGTGCCAACCCATTTGCCTGTATCGCGGCCGGAATTGCTGCGTTGTGGGGCCCCGCTCACGGCGGTGCGAACGAAGCCGTTCTCAACATGCTCAACCAAATCGGCGACGAAAAGAACATTGGTAAGTACGTCAAGAAAGCGAAAGACAAGAACGATCCGTTCCGGATCATGGGATTCGGCCACCGCGTATACAAAAACTATGATCCACGTGCCAAGGTCATGCAGCAGACCTGTGCCGAAGTGCTCGACGAACTCGGCGTTGAGGACGACCCGGTGCTGCGGATGGCGCAACGACTAGAAAAAATTGCTCTGGAAGACGATTACTTCGTCGAGAAAAAGCTTTATCCGAACGTGGATTTCTATTCGGGGATCATTCTCAAAGCCATCGGAATTCCCTCCGAGATGTTCACCGTCATTTTTGCGACCGGTCGTACGCCCGGCTGGATCGCGCATTGGAACGAAATGATTGGTGCGCCCTATAAGATCGGCCGTCCGAGACAGCTCTACCGAGGTTCGCCCAAACGCGACTACGTGCCGCTGGCCGAGCGATAGCGCCCGGCCTGACAGGCCAGATCAGATAACTGCGTCCTGTCTAAAGCCCTCGGCCAGAAGTTCGCCTTTGAGTTCACGCAGCGCGTCAACCTGAATCTGCCTGCCTCGCTCGCGCGTCAGGCCTATCGCTTTGCCAACCTCTTCCAGCGTCGTCACATCGTGCCCGCGCAGACCGAAACGCCGCACAATCACATCCAGCGACTTCTCTGGCAATCGTTGGAGCCAGCGATCAATGTGTCCCGACAGCTGCTCGCTCTGCAGCAGCTGCCATGGGTCATCGAACTTGGTGTCTTCGAAGCTGTCCCACGACGATCTATCGGGCTCAAGCACCGAGATTTCCGTGCACGCTATGTCTTCAGACAAAGCCAGCAGGCGTCTGACATCCTCAACCGGCTTGCCGAGCAGTTCAGCGATGTCTTCAGCAACCGGTTCGTGGTCAATCTTCTGAGGCAGCTTTCGCTGGGCACGCAGATAGGTGTTGAGTTCCTTGGCGATGTGAATCGGCAGCCGAATGGTTTTAACCTGATTCATCAAACCGCGTTCCACTGCCTGGCGGATCCACCATGTCGCGTAGGTCGAGAATCGAAAGCCCTTGGTCGGATCGAATTTTTCGACCGCTCGGATCAGACCGAGGTTGCCCTCTTCAATGAGATCCAGAAGCGGCAGGCCACGGTTCAGATAGCGTCGAGCGATCTTGACCACCAGCCGCAGGTTGCTCTCGATCATGTGCTCCCGGGCCGCCAGATCACCTTTCTGCACCTTGCGCGCAAGGGCTTTCTCCTGATCCGCATTCAGCAATCGCGAACGTCCAATCTCGGCCAGGTACATGTCGGCAGCATCACCGACATGGCTGCGTCGAGGTGTTTTCACCGGCGCCCGTCGCGGAGCAGAGCCCGCAGCATCAGCCGGGAACCATTCGCTGGCTTCTCCGGCCTGCGGTCGTTCTTGCAATTCGGAATACATCATTATCCTCCCTGATCACTAATAGCAGTTGACTGCGGCGCTTATTGCGCGATGAGCATCTCGTCGAATCCACATTCCCGAATGACCAGGACGTTCGGGAACGGTTTGCTCAACAACACCTGTGCGCCGGCAGCCAGCATCTTCTTTTGTAGTTGCGGGGTGTGATAGCCGGTCATAGCTACCACTCGTATGTCTTGGGTTTGTGGGTCGCTTTTCAAACTACGGCAGACCTCGAGCCCGTCGATTCCGGGCATCATTACGTCGAGCACCACCACAGTAGGTTTGAACTGCTCAACAAGCCGTCCAGCCTCAAACCCGTCGTAGGCCGTCAGGATTTCCAGGCTCGGGACATTGGTCGCGAACAGCGCAGCCAGGAAATTGTTGAACTGGCGATTGTCGTCGACGATGAGCAGTTTGTCTGCTTCGCTGGGCAACTCAATCTGATATTCCCGGGCAAATTCGCGGACCGAATCCATCGTGAACCGACGGTGTCCGCCCGCAGTTGTCTGTGCCTGGAGCATGCCTTTTTGCGCCCATTGACGAACCGTAATGGGTGACACCATCAAAAGGCCTGCAACCTCAGTCGGCGTCAAAAAATCTTTGCTGGTGATCGCCACGTTCCCGCACCCCTTCCTTCTATCGACCGTCTATCGATTCGGCCATCGATATAATCGCTTGAATCGATTAGAGCGGTATAATCGGTTTAATTGGTTTAATCGGATTCAACGGCGAAGATCCTAATCGGTTTAATCGATATGTGTAATACCCGTTTCGCAATACGATCCTCGCCAGCCAGCACGAAACGATGTCATCACATTTTCGGCGCCTGAGTTGAATCTGAGCCGGCGCAGGAGCCGGGAAGTTTGCGTTAAACTGACCGGCCTGGGCCGGGTTTGAAATGGGGTGGACTCAACATGGGAGATTACAACGCTCGGGCATTGCTCCGCGGACCGAGCGTCCCTTGCGGGATTACCGATCAGATCGACTGGACCTGATCTGATGTCCATGCTTCGACACCTGCCCGGCATCGACAGGCTTCTTCAATCATCAGAGATGGCGCCCGTTATTTCCGCTCACGGAATCGAAACCGTCAAGCGCCAGTTGCGTAAGCTGCAATCGTCCTGGCGCGAACAGGGCGACATGCCATCCTGGGCGGTCGAACCCAAGCACTATGCAGCGCATCTGCAATCCATGTTCGCAACAGCAGGCTATCAAGCCGTCTTCAATCTGACCGGCACGATAATTCATACCAATCTGGGCCGGGCGCTGCTCAGCGAAGAGATGATGCGTTCCGTTGAGCCTCTTGTTACCCAACCGATGAACCTCGAGTACGACCTTTCCCGCGGAAGCCGCGGCGATCGCGACAAAATTGTCGAAGATCGGTTGAAAGTCCTGACCGGCGCGGAAACCGCAACGGTGGTAAACAACAACGCAGCAGCCGTCATGTTGTGCCTCAACTCAATCGCACTGGGCGCTGATGTGGTTGTCTCGCGCGGGGACCTCATCGAAATCGGTGGCAGCTTTCGCCTTCCGGAACTCATGGAGCGGGCCGGTTGTCGACTCGAAGAAGTGGGTACAACCAACCGAACGCACCTCAAGGACTACCGCGCCGCGATCGATGATCAGACCGCCATGTTGCTCAAGGTACATCCTTCCAACTATCACATATCCGGTTTCACCCGGGAGGCTTCGATACCGGATCTGGCCGAATTAGCTCACGAGCGGCAGCTGCCGCTATGCGTCGACCTCGGCAGCGGTACCCTGGTGGACCTGGAACGCTGGGGCCTGCCACACGAACCGACCCCTCAGGAAATTCTGCAGCAGGGTGCCGACCTGGTAACGTTCAGTGGCGACAAGCTGCTGGGCTCGGTACAGGCGGGCATCATCGTAGGCCGAGAGCGATACGTTGCGCTGCTGAAAAGCAACCCAATGAAACGCGCATTGCGTCCCGACAAGCTCACGCTCGCGTTCCTCGACAAAACCCTGCGGCTCTATGAGGCCCCGGAGAGTCTGGCGGAAAATCTGCCACTGCTGCGGTGGCTGACCACACCGTTGGCCGTTCTCGAAGAGCGCGGCAACGCGATCGCCGACTGCCTGAAGAACGTGTTGCCGGAATTCTCGATCGAGTTGGTCTCGAGTGAATGCCAGATCGGTAGCGGCTCATTGCCAGACCAGAACATTGCCAGCCGTGCCATCCGAATCAGCCACGACAACGATGCGATGGTGCGCTCCCTCGGCGAGCAGCTTCGAGCGTTGGAAACGCCCGTCATCGTGCGCCTGCATCGCGAGGCACTATGGCTGGATCTGAGGGGCGCGGAACGACTGCAGGCGCTGCTCGCAGTGCTCAGAACCATAGGCCAAACCGCATGATCGTCACGCTCGCGGGGCACGTCGACCACGGCAAGACCAGCCTCGTGCAGTGCCTGACCGGAAAGGATACCGATCGCCTGGCCGAAGAAAAACGCCGCGGCTTGACCATCGATCTCGGCTTTGCCTACATCTCGGTGAACGAAGCACAGTTGGGTTTTGTGGACGTACCCGGCCACCATCGCTTCATTCACAACATGGTCGCGGGGGTCGCTTCCATGCAGTACGCACTCCTGGTGGTAGCGGCGGATGATGGACCCATGCCGCAGAGCCGGGAACATCTACAAATTCTCGAGCTCATCGGCGTTGCCGACGGAGTCATCGCGCTGACCAAATGCGATCGGGTCGACGCCGAGCGCGCGCAGCAGGCGGAGCATGAAATTCGCACGATGACGGCAGGCAGCTTCCTTCAGAACAAACGCATCATTCACACCTCCGCAAGCACCGGCAATGGCATCGATCAGCTTCTCAGGCATCTCGGAGAGGCAAACGAGCGCTACTACCTGGCCGCGCCCCCGCGCAATTTTCGGCTTGCGGTCGATCGCGCATTCAACATCAAGGGGACCGGCCTGGTGGTTACCGGTACGGTTCACGCCGGGACCGTCGCACTGGATGATGAACTGGTGGTGTTTCCAGGTTCGCGCAACGTGCGCGTTCGCAGCATTCATACACAAGATCAATCTGCTACGTCAGCGACCGTCGGTGATCGCTGCGCCATCAATCTCAGCGGCATCTCCGCCCAGCAGATTGTCCGAGGCAGCTGGCTCAGCGGCGGATCCGCCCCGGGCCATGCTCAACTCGTCATCGATCTTGCCGTGAGCAAAGACTTTCCACGCGATGTCAGGCACTGGACGCCGGTTCACGTTTACCACGCGACCTCCCATGCTACCGGCCGGCTAGCGCTGCTCGAACACAACCTGCTAAAACCGGGTGAGAAAGGCCTGGCCGAGGTTGTGCTCGATGATCCACTCCTCGGCAAGCACGGCGATCGGCTCCTGTTGCGCGATCAGAGCCTGGATCTGACGCTCGGCGGCGGTCCGGTCCTGCATAATCGCTGGACGACCCAACGGCGCCGTGATCCTTCGCGATTGCGCGAACTGCAGGCGTACGCGCAGCCAGATCCCGAAAGCGGATTCAAAAAGCTGCTCGACATCGGACCACTGGATCTTCGCGCATTTACCGACTGCTGGGACCTGTTGCCCGCTGATGTCGACGAGATTGTGAAGAGCGCCACTTGCAGCACCCACGACGGATTTATCGTTGCCGATGCGCTTTGGGCTGAATGGTTATCGCTAACGCTCGACGACGTACAATCCAGACACAAGGCCGACCGTTCGCTTCAGGGGTTGAAGGCCAACGAGTTGAACGTTGCGATTCCCGAACGTTTTCAAGCTGAGCTGCTAAACGCCCTGACCACCGATGGCAAACTGACACAACAATCGGGTCACTTTCTACCCGCCGCGCACCAGGCCGATCTCAGCCCACCCGAGGTCGCCCTTTTCGATCAGATCAGGACGCACCTCGACCAGCAGCAGCCACCGAGCCTCGGGGATCTGGCCAAACAGGTGCGAATCCCAATCGCGACATTGCAACGTGACTTGAAACCTCTGGTTGGTAAACGCCGCATCGTGCAAATAAGCAGCAATCGTTACTATCTACCTGAGTACATCACACCCCTGATCGCTGTGGCGGTTCGATTGAGCGAATCAGCCACCCTCACCGTACGCGAGTTCCGCGACGCCGCGGGAATTGGGCGCAACGTCGCCATTGAAGTACTGGAGTATTTCGACTCGAGGGGATTCACCAAACGCAATGGTGATACCCGTCAGGTCGTCGGTGATCCCGACCGGCTTGTTGGGACATGATAAGCTGATCTACGGAAGAGCATTGTCCCCGGTGGGGCGCACGGCCTTCAAAGCCGTTGAGGTGCGGAACCGTGCCTGGTGGGTTCGACTCCTACCTCTTCCGCCAAAAGCTTTATTAACTATCTGATTCACTAATATTTCGCTTTGCTATCGTTGACTGCGGCTGTAGACGATTGATAACAAACTCGATGATGAACGCAGACCCGATCAATGGTTGAGTTCCTTTGCGATGACCCAAAGGTCTGACAATCGTTGGTCAAGCTACACAGGCTGGTGACGGTCAATGGCGGCTTCGTCCACGACGAGCTGACGATCAACTGATTGGAACGCAAACGTACGCTTCGCGGAGAAATGCGTTATCGATAAAAATCTTTAATATTTCAACGAATTACGGGCGTACGTGGAGAAATATGACGCTCGCCCGGCGGTTGAAGCGATCGCCAGCAACATTCGGGACCTTTCGACACTCTGCTATTCATACCGCATCGTCTGCACGACGGTTAGACGACGATAGCCGTACGGCGATTCACCACCATCAAGGTACTGTTTAATCTGCTCTTCGGTCAGTATGTCAGCCATCATGGTCGGAACTGTTCGGTCGTGATTACCGTGAAAGTCGTGACAGCCTAAACAGGTGCCCCAACGTTGATCGCTGATCAGTGTGGTATGTGCAACGTCCACCGGATCATCGTCCAGGGCGGTTTCCTCGTGACAATGCTGACAGACTCGCGGAGTGACGCTGACCCTGACTCCAAGGTGTTCCTGGTGACAGCTGATGCAGGTTTGTACATCCATTGCCAGGCGGGCTTCGGCAAATTCGGGTTCCAGAAAATCTGCTACGGGGTGTCGATCGTCGGGATTCTCATGGCACGCCAGACACTGTTCCTTGCCTGCCGGCGCATAAACAAAGTAAGCCGACGAATCTGACAGCCCCACCGTATACAGCAGGTTTTTCAACGTCTGATCCACAAAGTTGCCCGGAGCCGGTGAATGGCACTCGCTGCAATCGACATTACTGTGCCCAATGTTGGGTGGACCGGCCGCGTGCCATGATTCACGCCCCGGAAGCAACAGCAATCCGGCGGCTATCGCCGCGATGATCAAGCCCCACCGATACGCAACCTTGTCAGGTGTCAGAATTTTCCACGCTTTGGCCATCTAGCGTCTTGTTTCTCCGTTATTTGTAGGCGAGCGCGTACACCATATGAATGAGAGCCAGCACGGTAATCAAAGATGACGAAGGAATGTGGACCATCAGCCAGAAACGCTGGAATATCTGACGGTGCTCCAAGCTGCTGATCAACGTCTTGTCGACTGCACCAACCATGGCGTTGAGCACAAACAACAACGACAACACGAGCGTGTATGCGACGCCCAGGGAAACGGAATGCAGATACAGCAACACCGGGGCGAGAACGCCCAGGTACCGGTGCCATGATGTTGCGGTTGGCGCGAACAATTTATTGACGCGAGTCACCGGTGGACCGGTCAATCTCAGAAACCCCAGGTACCACTGGTGGCCGATGAAGGCCAGCAGCAAGCTGCCAGTGGCAATCCGATAGCCGTCGATTTGTTGCAACGCCACCAGCGCTGGCAGGCCCCAGTCGAGGGCGCTTTGAATCAGATAAAACGCGCCCAGTCCGAGTGTTACGAACAGCTGGACCTGGTTCTCGATACGTGTCTGGAGTGCGGGGACGAACTCCAGCGGCGCGTGTCCCACCTGGGTGAAGACTTCCACCTGAATCCGGTCGGGCCTCACCCCCTCGGCGAGCAACATTTCATTGGCTGCCTGGATGTAGCCCTGGGGTCCGCACACAAGGTAGCGGGCACCCGGCAATCGCGAGTGCATGGCCTGCACAGCGGCTTGATCCAGGTGTTGACGGCCTCCGGTAGCGCGGTACTCCACGCTGAAGTTGTCATTTTTTGCGGCCAGTTCATCGAGTTCATCTCGATAGGCAAAGTCGACCTTGGTGCGGGCTGAATAGTCGATGTGCAACCTCTGATCGCTTTGAACCTCAGCGATGCTGCGCGCGATGGCCAACGCTGGCGTCATCCCGATTCCGGCGACCAGACATACGACGGTTTCATTCAGCTCCGGGTCGACCCAGAAATCTCCCTTCGGATGCGACAGTTTCAGGCGCGGCTCCTGCGGATTCCTGAACAACCAGTTGGAGAGGAAACCGTGATCTTCGCGTTTGACCGTGATCTCACGCCATTCGGTACATCCGGCCGGAGAGGTGATTGTGTAGGGTCGTTGTACCCAGGTCCCATCGATTTCGGCAGAGACCACCACGTGTTGGCCCGGGAGCGCCGAGCGCAACGGCGCAGGAGGACCTCCGTCATCCTCCGCGGCCTCGATGCAGGGTACGAAGCGAAACGACCGCATATCTGGCGCCACCAGAATTTCTTCAGCAAGATTGACCACCTGCCCGGTACTGCTCAAGAGTGATGCGATCGAGTGGGTGCACGCCCCGCAGACCGTCGTGGCGCCGGTTTCGCGGCTGAGTTCTTCGAGAGTCTCTACTCCGTGCACGATCACTGACTCGATTGCGCGTCGGGTGAGTCCGAGGCACTGACACAGGATCGCGTCCGGACCGGCAGCCAACTGCGCCGGCGACGGTTCCAACAGGTGCCCACTGTCCCTGAACTGTTCGAGCGCCTCGCGATCAAGGGGTTCCTGGTCCAGCAGAAGTGCATGCAGCTGACTCAGCTCCTCCCAGGGCCCTTCCGCATGCACCCGCACCAGATCACCGTTGTGCAGAGTCAGGATGCGCAGTATTTCGCGCTGATCATCGCGATAGATGAAGTCCTCGAACTCGGCATCCGGCGGAATATCCAGCGAAGCACTGTAAATGGCCCGATCGATGACGTGGTTGACGATGACTTCCCGACCGTCATTCAGACGTACCACAGTCACCAGCGCTGGCTGGCCGCGGAACTCACCATCAAACAGCGTGGCGAGTCCCCCGGTCATCGCATACACTCGTTTGACGGCGCCCAGGTATTCATGGAGCTCCGGTACGGTGGCGGTGGCCTGCAGGAACTGTTCCCGGTCGAACGTCACCAGCTCAACCGCGGATGTGGCGATGGCGGCCGCGCTGTGCGGTCGATCCTCAAGCATCGCCAGCCCGCCAAATGTGTGTCCCTCGTGGAGCACCGACAAAACCACTTCCTCGCCGTCCTCCATACGAGCACGTTTCACCGTCCCTGAACGCACCACGTAAACCGAAGATGGCGGGTCGCCTTCGGCAACAATGACCTCGCCAGGCTCAAAGTGTTCCTCACGACTCCAGCCATGTTCCTGGTCAAACAACGCCATTGCCCGATACATGACTGATTGTTCGACCAGCGACAACTGTCGGTTCTGGCGGTGATGAACCGCGCTGATGTGCTCCTCGATTGCAGGGCTGAGCTGCATGGCGTGCAAAAACATTGCTTTGGGGATCACCAGCACATGGCTTTCGTCGAGACTTCGAGCGCTGGCGCGGCGGATATCGTCGCTGGATTCCAGGAGAGCGCCCTCCCCGATATGTGCGCCTTTAGCATCGAGGCGCTGAACGATCACCTCCTCACCCCCAGCCTGTTTGAAGACTTCCAGTGCCCCATCGACGAGGACGTACATTTCGTCGCCGGTTTCACCTTCGGTGAGGAGCAATGCGCCCGCCGAAATCTCGCGCAG
>JAYGEV010000347.1:0-5101 GCA_046582225.1 Pseudomonadales bacterium | reverse complement strand
CTGCATGTCGGGACCTTCGGCGCTCATCTCGACGTTGATCATCTCGATGCCGGCCGACTCACAGATCGTGAAATGGCGGTCGTAGCCGGGCACCGGGGTAATCATCTTCGGCGACTCTGCCCGACTCCAGCTTCGTGCGTCGCCCCACAACCCGCGATTCATCGCGATGTCCACGCACATGCGCATCAGGGTCAAACTGGAATTGCCCCAGCAGATGATGTGATCGGTGGCCGTGTCCATGATCTGTGCGCCCAGCGCCTTGGCTTCGGGCAGACCCGTTAGTGCGCCATAGTTGCGACTGTCGGTACCATCTTCAGCGATGTAGTTGCCGGCCACGGCATCGTCCAACCCTGCGCTCAAGTCGAGCTGATCGGCGGCGGGTTTGCCCCGGGTCAGGTCCAAAGCCAGCTTGTTGGCTCGCTGCAGATCGAGTTCATGGGTCAATTCCGATTCCATGGCGGCAAGGGTTGCCCGGTCGAAGTCCGCGAGGCTCATCGGTTCAACCCCGTCGTTTCCGGCGCCCCGATCATCAGGTTCAGGTTTTGCACCGCAGCGCCCGCGGCGCCCTTTCCGAGATTGTCGTACCGGGCTACCAGCAACAGCCGTTCGGCGTTCCCGAACAGCATGATTTCGACACGATTTGTGTCGTTGCATGCCGTCGGATTCAAAAATCCCTCATCCAGTACGCTTGCGGCTCCCGGGTCCAGCACCGTTATGAAGGGTTCGCCCGCATAGCGGTCTGCCAGCACCCGGTGCAGATCGTCGAGGGTCGACTGGTTTTCCAGATCCCGCGTGAACAGCGGTACCTGAACCAGCATCCCCTGGTAGTAGTGGCCGACGATGGGGGTGAACAGGGGCGTGATGCTCGAGCCCGAATACCTTTGCATTTCCGGCAGGTGCTTGTGTTCCAGGGTCAGACCATATGGTTCGGTGTTGCGCATTTGCACCTGGGCGCTGGTGAACGCTTCGCGCGACTCGATGAGCGCGCGGCCGCCTCCTGAGTAGCCGGAAACCGCATGCATTGTCAGCGGCTGCGTTGAGCTCAACAGGCCTGCGTCGATCAATGGCCGAATCATCAGGATGAATCCCTGGGGGTAACAGCCGGGGTTGGATACCCGTTGGGCGTCGGCAATCCGGGCGCGTTGTGCGGCGTCCAGTTCGGGCAACCCATAACACCAGCCGTCGTCGACTCGATGGGCGGTGCTGGCATCGATGATTCGGCAGTTGTCTTGGGCCAATGCCACTGCCTCGATAGCCGCCGCATCGGGCAGACACAGGATCGCAACGTCGCACTGCTCAAACTGGCGAGCGCGTGCCTGTGGATCCTTACGCTCGGCCGGATCGATCTGTTTGACGTGGATATCGTCGCGATCGAGCAGACGCTGGGCGATCTGCAGCCCCGTCGTGCCGGCCTGTCCGTCGATGAATACTTTTGTAGATTGTGGCGCCATTTTCGATGTTGCGATAAGTCGGTGATTAGGGGCGCGAGATTTTAGGCAATATTGAGGCAAACGGGTAGGAGCGGGTCGATCGAGATATTGGCGGCCGATGCGCGGCCGTGGCGCAGCGGTGGGGTAGCCCTAGCGGGCTGTTGAGCTGGAGCGCCAGAACCACTTGCAGCTGGCGTACGCAATCGCGAGTCCGATCACCGGGATAATGATCGTCTGGACCACAAACAACACGATCAAACGTATCACATCCTCAATTGCCGACTCGACCCTGGTGGCGAGCGCTTGCATCTGGGCATCGATGTTCATCGCGTTGCGCTGCTCGTCGATGAAATCGCCAAAGCGTTCAAATACAGACCCTTCGGTGTCGCTGCCTGGATCGGCCCTGAGCTGTTCGATGCCGTCTCGGGCGGTAGTGATCTGCGCGACCGCTTCGGACTGGCGCTCGGCCAGCAGCGCCTGATCCACCCAGCCGGAAACCAGAGTGACCGTAGCAAACAGAAAGCGCGCGAACACCAGCACGGTGCAGGCGTGCAACACCGCAGCCCGGGCCCGAAACGCTGGCGGCCACCACAATGTGAGCAGGTAGGTGAGGAGGGTGAACGTCATGACGGCGGACACCCAGGGGTTGGCCAGCAACTCGGTCATCAACAGCTGAGTTCCCAAAGACCCGCAGGCAACCAGCACCAGCCAGGAGAAGCGCTCGACCAGATCGTTGAGCGGATCGAGGATCTCACCTGCGCTGATGGTCAATCCGACACCCACCGGCTGGATGGCAATTTCGGTGCCCTGGGCGACGGAAATCACCCCATTCAAGCCTCTGGCAATTGCGTAGGTGGCGAGTGCCCGCTTGAGTGTTGCAGCGGTGCCTGCCTGAGCGGGTTGATCGAGCAGTTGAGTCCATGACAGCGCGATCAATGAGATGAGCACGAGGCTCGCCAATCCGCGTCTGCGCACGAACGGCGTATCAGGGCGATCAGGCAAAGTTTGCTTTGCTCTGCAGAAACAGAGAATCGAGCTTTTCGTTGATGACGTTCAGCAGCGATGTGCGGTCGAGGTCGGAAATTTCTGCGAGTACGCGCGGCCGCACCCGGTGCAGGTGCATGACCGGCCAGGACTCCTCGAATTCGCGCAGGTCGCCTTTAGCCAGCACCGGCAGGAATGGATCATCCGCGGGTCGATTCTTGATGATCGCCCGCAAGGCCGACTCGAAAGGTATCTGGCGCTTGCCCAGCGAACGGTCCTCATCGATGTTGGCCAGGTACAGCCCCTTCTTTTCGATCAGTTCACCCGGAATGATGTACAAACCAGTGGCGCCAACGGCGTTCGGCGTGATGTGGAAAAACGTATCGTGAAACACTGCGGGATCGGAATGATCACCAGCTTGCTGTCCCAATCCTGGGGGAAGAACATGTTGTAGGACGTGTAGATTTGTTCGACCGTCGACGAGTATACGCGCATGGTGGATTCAAACTGCCTGACGAAATCCATCGCGCGCTGTCGATGATTGAAATCGTCCAGCTCCCACGCCAGGTCTGGATTTTCCGATAGCTCCGCATCCATGGGTACACGTCCATTTGTGTATTGGCCAACTTGGTTGAGAGGTCAGGCATCGCTTTGATCCCGCCCGACCATGCTGGCTTAAGAGATCAGTCGGTCACGTCATTCTAGGGATCTGTCAGGATCTAGGGGAAGCAATATTTGGTTTGTGTGACACGGTAGGCACAACCTGGGTGATCCCGTGCCGTTTCGAAGTCGGGAGCTTGCGCAGCTGTTGCAGATAATTGCGCGCAGGTTCGGTCGAGTCGGAAACGAGAGGTCCCAGAATGGTGGCCAGGGTTGCGAGCAACGGGGCATCATTGTGGAACCGCCGGCACTCGTGAATGAAGCGTAGCGTGCGGAATGCGTCGAACCACTGGTGCACGGCCTTACCCAGGGTAAGCGGGCTGCGGCTTTGTCGCCTGGCATTGTCCAGGGCGCGAAAAAATCCGAGCGTCTCGAGGATCGCATCCGCCTCGGGCGATCCCTGCCACGGCTCTCCGGCGACCACCGCATCCAGGCTCGCGAGAACCTCCCGCAACATCTCGAAACTCGCTGATGCATAACTGGCATAAGCCTGTGCTGAATCGGGAATCTTCGCCAGCGCCACTCCGGTACCGAACGGTACCCGATTGGAGCGCCGGGCTTGAATGACGACCGGGGACGCGTCCAATCCATGAATGGTGTCCACTTTGGCGAGCTTGTTGAGCAGGTAGAAGTCTTCACCCGCATTGCGCCGGGGATAGCCGCGAACTTTGGCGTACGCCTGGGCGTGGACCGCGGTGGTGCTCCCCAGCGTGTGGTATGCATATGGTGAGCGGGCGTGGGTAAGCCGGTTCACATAAAAGCGTAGATGCAACTCGTAGAGCTCGGCCCGCGTCTGCAGGTCAGGATCTTGCGAGACGTGGCGAAATGGAAACAGCGCGGTCCCTGACTTGGGCATCGTAGTGCACAGATAGTCCCCCGGCAGGCAAACGTCCGCATCGGTGACGTAGATCCATTCGCCGTGAACTCTGTTCGCACAGATCAGCGCCAGCGCACAGTCGGCGCCAATTTTTCGGGCGAGCCCGACTCCCTGGCGATAGGGTAGGAGGCGGGCGTCGGAGACCCTGTCGATCACTAGAAGTTGAATATTTCTGGTCCGTGAATATGTGGCCACGCTAAGTGGCTTGGACGTGGCGCCGCGCAGTTTCCTGAGCAGGCGCACGGTACGTAGGCGGGCGTCCCGGGGCGCGCTGTCCGGTGCGTTGACGATCACGATCACAAGCAGGTCGCTGGCGTTGGCGGGTAGAAGATCGTCGAGAAATTCTGGAGATTCGTCGTAGCACGGAATCACCAGCACCCGAGCGTGGTCGTTTGTGTCGAGGTCCTTAAGAGCATCGATTTCGGGTTGTGCGTAGCGGGCCAGATAGCGTTGCACCGGAGAGGTGGCGGGTTTGGTTCGGCTCAACGCTGGCCTCAATGCAGAGCGGGGCGAAGCGGCAGGCATTTTACGATCTCTGTCTCCGCACCGATGAGTTCCGCCAGCCGGTCCGAAATGGCGTCGCGGTCCAGACCGGTGTGCGAGTTGGCCAGCGATACGAACAACTGCCAGTGGCGGTCTTCACTGGCCGAGATTGCCTGGTAAAACCGTTTCTCGCCACCTGCGGGTAGGGCCGTCGCAATCAGGCTGAAACGTTCGAAACCGCGGCGTTCCACAATGGCGGCGATCAGCAGTCGATCAACCAGATAGTATTCCGAGCCGTGGCGAATCAGCGCATTCATGCTGCGAACATAGGGATCTTTGGTGTCGGGCCCCGGGCTGAGTCCACGTTCTGTAAGCAGCGCTACCACCTCTCGATAGTGAGACAACTCCTCCACCGCGAGTTCGGCCATTGCATTGAGCAGCTCGGGTTTGTCCGGATAGTGCGAGGCGATGTTGAGCGCCATCCCAGAGGCTTTTTTTTCGCAGGATGCGTGGTCTTTTAAGAAGCTGTCGAAGTCTTGCAGTACGGCGTCCAGCCAACCGTCAGCGGTGGGTTCGATTTCCACCCTAGCTCACGGGTAAATGCTGTTCAGCCAGGCGGAGATGTCATTAATCTCCTCCGGACACACCTGGTGACCCATGCCGTACT
>JAYGEV010000025.1:0-14135 GCA_046582225.1 Pseudomonadales bacterium | reverse complement strand
ACCTGATCGGCGAAGACGCAGATGAGTTCACCGGCGGCAGCTTTGCGACCGTGTATCTCGCTCCGCACAACTATCACCGCGTACACCTGCCAACCAAGGCAACCCTGGTCCACACCACCGCCATCCCCGGTGAACTGTTTTCCGTGAATGCGTACACGGAGGCTGCCGTCGACAACCTCTTTGCGCGCAACGAACGTCTGGTCTGCCGGTTCCAAACCGAACACGGCACGATGCTGGTCGTGCTCGTTGGCGCGTTAATCGTGGCCAGCATCGAAACCGTCTGGCCCGGACCGCGCTCTCCCTATCGCAGGATCGAGCAGACGCGCCACGACGTTTCCTTGGCGCGTGGCGATGAGATCGGACGCTTCCTGCTTGGCTCCACGGTCATCGTATGTTTTCAGCCCGGCAAGGCCGAGTTCGCCCCACACATCAAACCCGGCGTGACAGTCCAAATGGGAACCGCGCTGGGAGGGTTCGCAGGATAGTTCAGGCACGCTGTGCCGGAAACGGCATGACCTCGGCCAGCGACTGCGCGCCCAACTTCGCCATCAGCATCCGATCAATGCCAAGCGCCACTCCGGCGCAGTCAGGCAGCCCAGCCTGCATGGCATCGAGAAACCTGCCATCTACCTCGGGCAGTGCCCGTCCGGCGCGCTGCCGCACCGCCAGATCCTTTTCGAAGCGCTGCCGCAACTCCCGGTGGTCGCCAAGCTCCCAATAGCCATTGGCGAGCTCAACCCCGTCGATGCTGAGCTCGAATCGAGCCGCGAGCTCAGGGTTGTCTGGTCGCAGCCGCGCCAGCGCCGCCTGATCCGCGGGATAGTCAACCACGAACACCCGGCCACTACCCAGTCTCTCCAGACCGTTGGCGTACGCCAGGTCCAGAGCAGCTCGATCGGGGCGCAGACCACCGCTGGTGGAATCAGGTTGGTCGCCGCCATCTGATCCGAGCTCGGTGACCTTGGCATAGCTCATGGTTTTGTAGACGCCCGGGCCGAGGATCTGGTCGACCAGCGTTGCCAGTTCCTGCATGAGCTCGGTATCGGAATACCCGAGTCGATACCACTCCAACATCGTGAATTCCGGGTTGTGCACGCGCCCGGCTTCGCCAGCGCGAAATACCGGCCCGAGCTGAAACAGCGACGGTGCGCCGGCAGCCAGCAGCCGCTTGAGTTGGTATTCAGGAGAGGTCTGAAGATAGCCTGCGCCGGAGACACTGAAGGATTCGATGGCCGCATCGGTGACGGTAGCGTCACTGATACACGGCGTCTGCACCTCGATAACGCCGCGGTCGTAGAAAAACTCCCGGACGCTTCGGAGCATTTCGCTGCGCGCCTGGAGTGCAGCCATAGAACACGCAGGCTGCCAAAGTCGGGATGCCGGGGTCATATGACCGCCTCAGCAACGCCGATACAGGTCAGGCACGACTGACGTATTCGCCTTTGCGGGTGTCAACCCGTAACACCTCACCGATGTTGATGAACAACGGAACCTTGACGGTGGCCCCGGTCGACAGCGTGGCCGGTTTGGTACCCCCCTGAGCCGTGTCGCCCTTGAGGCCGGGGTCGGTTTCGGTAACCTCGAGCTCTACGAAATTCGGCGGCGTCACCGAAATGGGCTGATCATTCCACAGCGTCACCTGGTAGTTTTCCTGTTCCGTTAACCAGTCTCGGGCTTCCGCGATCGCAGATTCCGAAGCAGCCGTTTGCTCAAAACTGCCATCGGTGCGCATGAAGTGCCAGAACTCGCCATCGGTGTACAGGTACTCCATGTCGATTTCCATCACATCCGCGGCGTCAATGCGGTCACCTGATTTGAAGGTGCGTTCCCAGACCCGGCCCGATTTGAGGTTACGGAACTTTACCCGGCTGAACGCCTGGCCCTTGCCCGGCTTTACGAACTCGTTTTCAAGAATCGTACACGGGTCTCCTTCCAGGAGTACTTTCAATCCAGATCGAAATTCGTTGGTCGAATAGGTCGCCATAGCGAGGGGAACCTCTGGTCAACAACCCGCGCAGGGCGCGGTCTACGGGGTCAACGTCGAAATCGCGGCATCATACCGGGCCACGCCGCACACGGCCAGCCAGGCGCATCCGACCAACATCCATGGGCGGAAGTAATTCACTTTTAGCGACACTTCAATCACCTATACTACGGGCGCAATTTGCAGTGAGCACCGATGAAAGATCAACGGCCAGTCAGAATCACCGCGACAGCGGCGGAGCTCGAGGTTCTGTCGTTGTGGGAGGACGATCCTGCGGCTTTGCCCGAATGGGTAGGCACCTTGCCTATGGCCAATACGGCGGAGGCGGCCGCCCAGATCCGCTAGGCGACCTTCGAGATTGCCCGAGTAAAAACCGACTTCGGCAAACGTATGGATCTGCTGGAAGCCATACGCCCGACTCTGCACTATCTGTGTGCCCGCCTCGATCGAACCGCGTCATCCACCAGCACCCAATCGGACAACGTCGCTCGACTCGCTCAACGACTGCAGACCAATCTGTGCTCAGGCTACAAGGCGGTGATCCTGGCCGCGCTGGCCGATAAAGGTGGTGACGGTGCGTTAAAGACGGTTTCGCTCGCGATCCACAGAGCACTGTCCGACCTGTCACGCACGTTGCTGCGGACATTGCAGTTCTATGTGGCGCCCGCCGATCGGCTGTGGCTGGAGCTGAACCAGCTTTACCTGCTGGGCGAGCAGATGGCGCCGGGCGCATTTCTACGCACCGCCATCGACAACGACGTCGCAGGCAAGATCGATCGCTGGGTGATTCTGCAATCCATCAAGATGCTCTCAACGCATCGTGCTAAGGGTAACAACACGCGGCTGACGATCAACCTGACGTGCAACAGCGTCACCGATCCTGACTTCACGCAATGGCTGGGCGTGGCGATCAAGGCTGCCCGTCTGCCCAGCGACGCGGTGATATTCCAGGTAACCGAAAAAGAAGCGAGCACCTATATCCGCCAGACCCGGGAGTTCTTCGAGAAGTTGAAGGAGATGTACTGTCGACGTTGTGGCAGGCGGGCGCAAACTACATTCAGGGCCACTACCTGCAGGAACCATCCGCCGAGATGGACTACGACTTCAGCACCGACGACTGACCTGCAACCGTTGGTCTGTTCATTCAGTGAGCGCTTCTTCGATATCGCGATCGCTGAATCCCATGAGATAGAGCACGCTGTCCAGACCATAGGTGGAGATGGCGTGGCTGGCCGTTTCCTTTACCAGCGGTTTCGCGTGATAGGCAACTCCGAGCCCTGCGGCGTTCAGCATGGGCAGATCGTTCGCACCGTCGCCGATCGCAATGGTCTGCTCACCGGAAATACCTTCCCGTTGCGCAATTTCATTCAATAGTTGGGCCTTACGCTCTGCATCGATAATCTCGCCATGGACCTCACCGGTCATCGCGCCATCACTGATTTCCAACGCATTGGCGTACACATAGTCGATGCCCAGTTCAGCCTGAAGCCGATCACCAACATACTGAAAACCGCCGGAGATGATCGCGGTCTTATAGCCAAAATGCTTCAACGTGCGCAGCAGGCGGTGCGCGCCCTCGTTGAGAACAACGGAATCGGCGACATCGCGCAATGCCTGCTCTGACAGGCCGCGGAGGAGACGCGCCCGCTGTCGAAAGCTGTCTTTGAACTGCAACTCGCCGCGCATCGCCCGTTCGGTGATCGCGGTGACCTGTTCGCCCACTCCGTGTCGGCCAGCCAGTTCATCGATCACCTCGGCGTTGATCAGCGTCGAGTCCATGTCGAACGCAACCAGTCGCCGATTGCGGCGATACACAGTGTCCTGCTGAACGCTGAAGTCGAAAGTCAGCCGATCGGCGGCCTCGAGCAGATCAACCTTCAGCGCCGCTGCATCTGCCAAAGAGCCGCGCAGGCTCATTTCGATGGACATGCGCTGCGAATCATCGGCGCTGCCCAGTGCCAGTCGCCCGGACAGACGTCGCACCGCATCGATGTTCAGGCCGTGGCGCTGAATGATCGAAGTCACCGCCGCCAGCTGCTCGCCGGTCGCGCCGCCGGCCAACAGCGTTACGATGTAGCGCGGCTTGCCCTGGCTGTTGACCCAGTCGGCGTAGTCGGCGCCGGAAATCGGGGTACAACGCACCGCCATACCCTGGCCACGAGCAGCCGCTTCGAGCGCACCAAGCACTTCGGACACCCCGTGAGCCTGTGCGTCGGAAATAATCTGCACGAGGATGCCCAGATTGAGCTCATCGTGTATGACGGCCTGCCCGACATCCAGAACGCGGACTTGAAATTGAGCCAGGGTGGATGTCAACATGGCCATCAGGCCGGGCTGATCCTGCCCCGACACGTTCACCAATATAATCTCGCTGGGCACCTGTTTTACGTTCTTGTAACGTGGAGTGAGAACAAGTTTGAAGCTAACGTCTTCGCTGAGACTCGTCAAACCAACCCCACGGCCACTCACCGTTGCATGTCTGGCAACCCTGCTGACCGCGTTGAGTCTGTACACACTTTGGCAGTTGACCGACGAAACGCAAAAGCGAGCGGACGCCTACGGGGCGAGTCTCGCGGCCGGACTGGCGCAGCTGACCACCGATCCGCTGATGGAGCGGGACCGGATCACCCTGAGCGTTCTGGCCAATCGAACACTCGAGTCGCCGGAGGTATCAGGCGTCGCGGTTTACACCATCGACAACCAGATTCTCGCGGCCAGCGGCCAGACAGAAAACGGACCGCATTACACGCAACCCATCACGTTCGATGACAGCATCATGGGCTACGTTCGGGTGTCGCTGAAGCGGCCGGAAGGTCGGCTCTCCATTGCTATGATTCTGCTGGGCATTCTCACAATATCGCTCACCCCACTACTGACCGTGGCCGCGTTCAGCCTACGCTACGTCGGCAAGCCCGCCACGCCGCCCAAGATCGCGCACGCGAACGAAATTACCGTGCAGCTACCCGACGAGATGGAGCAGCACCATCTGGTAGCGGTCAACCTCTACAATCAGATCAGCATGACCCTCGACGAGCGAAAGGCGGAACTCGACCACGCCAGCGCGATCGCAGAGCAGGTCGCCAGACTCTACTACGGCGAGGTTCGCCCGCTGCCCGGAACCGGGCTTCTGGTGCACTTTCACCCAAGCAGCGACACCGACAGAGCACTGCAGGTTCTGTGCGCGACTTTCGTGCTGGTCGAACTGCTCGGCGCATATCGACTCGGCGTGCACAGCGTCGGGTTACCTGCCGGGGCAGGGCTTGACGGCGACAGCGCCGAGATCGCGGACGTGGCACTGCTGTCGGCACTGGCGAAACAGAAGACCGTGGCGGTAAGCGGGTCTTTTCCGCTGGACGCGTTACGCGAAGACCAACTGCATCGCCACCCGCTGCAACATCCGCTGCTCGATGAGCTCCACACGGTCCCATACGCTCATCTGGTAGCAGCGTTGTCACCTGCTCAGCAGGTGCTGGTTTCCCAGCAGGTCCGACATTTATCGGATCAGTGGGGCTCAACGGCAAGCGAGTCTACTTTCTGAAAGCCGCGAGGCAACTTACGCCCGCGCCGGGCGCGTTCGCCCACGTAGTTGTCCAGATCGCGGATCTTCATTCGCAGATGGCGCTGGCCTGCAACGACCAGAAGATCATCGCCAGCGTTCATCACCTGCACAGCCACCACGCTCTCATCGCCGGCTTTGAAGCTCGCAGCCGGTATGTTGAGCAGTTTGTTACCTTTTCCGCGGGTTAGCTCCGGAACATCGGACAGCGGGAAAACCAGCATGCGCCCCAGGCTGGTTGCGACCACCACCTGAGCTCCCGGGTCTGTGCCAAGCACCACTGGCGGCAACGCATGGCCGTGCCTGGGAACGCTCAAACATGCTTTCCCGGCTTTGTTCTTGGTAACCATCTCCTCCAGAGAGCCAACGAACCCGTATCCGGCATCGCTGGAAAGAAGCACCCGAGTTGGTCCAGGTCCCATTACGACGCCTACGAAACGCACCCCCGGAGGCGGTTTCAGCCGCCCGGTGAGCGGCTCGCCCTGGCTGCGGGCAGAAGGCAGGCTGTGGGGCGCAACCGTGTAGGTGCGACCCGTTGAATCCAGGAACACCATGAGGTCGTTGCTTCTGCCTCGAGCGGAATACCCATATTTGTCACCGCTTCGGTAGTTCAGTTCGAGCGGGTTGACTTCATGGCCCTTGGCCGTGCGCGCCCAGCCTTTCTCCGACAGCACGACCGTTACCGGCTCATTACTGATCAGATCGTTCTCGCTGTAGGCAACCGCATCATTGACGACGGCGAGCGGTGAGCGTCGCTCATCGCCGAATTCCTCAGCAACACCGAGCAACTCTTTTTTGATCAACGTCTTGAGCCGGGCTTTGGACTTGAGCGTCTTTTCCAGATCAGCCTTCTCGGCGTTGAGTCCGTTTTGCTCATTGGCCAGCCTGGTCTCTTCGAGACTGGCGAGCTGGCGCAACCGCAAATCCAGAATCGCCGTGGCTTGAATATCCGACAGGATGAACGTTTTCATCAGCGATTTTTTTGGCTCGTCGTCCTCGCGAATGATGCGAATTACTTCGTCGAGGTTCACATAGGCCTTGAGCAGGCCTTCGAGGATGTGCAGCCGTGCGTTGATGCGATCGAGGTGGAACGTCAGCCGTCGGCGCACCGTCTCCTGACGATAGCTTAGCCACTCCTTCAACAGGCTGACAAGATCCTTAACCTCGGGCCGCTGGTCCAGGCCAATCACGTTCATGTTCACCCGGAAACTCTTTTCCAGGTCCGTGCTGGCAAACAGATGGCTCATCAGGCGACCGGCGTCCACCCGGTTCGAGCGCGGGATCAGCACCAACCGGGTCGGATTTTCATGGTCCGACTCATCACGAAGATCAGCCAGCATCGGTAGCTTCTTGGCGTGCATCTGCTGGGCGATCTGTTCCAGAATCTTGGCCGGCGACGCCTGATGGGGCAACGCGCTGATGACGATGTCGCCGGATTCGATCTTCCACACCGCGCGTGCCCGGATGCTTCCACGCCCGCTCTCGTAGGCCGCAAGAATATCCGCCTTCGGCGTGATTATTTGCGCTTCAGACGGGAAATCCGGTCCCTTGATATGGGTCATGATATCGCGCACCGATGCGCGCGGTTTTTCCAGCAAATGAACGCACGCACTGACCACTTCGTTCAAGTTGTGCGGTGGAATATCGGTGGCCATTCCCACCGCGATTCCGGTACTGCCGTTCAACAGAACGAAGGGCGCCCGGGCAGGGAGCAACCCCGGCTCGTCGATGGTACCGTCGAAGTTCGGGTTGAAATCGACCGTTCCCTGCCGCGCCTCGGACAACAACAGTTCAGCGGTGCGCGACAACCGCGCCTCGGTGTAGCGCATCGCGGCAAATGACTTCGGATCATCCGGAGCACCCCAGTTGCCCTGACCGTCGATCAATGGGTATCGGAACGAAAACGGCTGCGCCATGAGGACCATGGCTTCGTAACAGGCGCTGTCGCCGTGTGGATGAAACTTCCCGAGAACGTCTCCAACCGTGCGGGCGGATTTTGTGAACTTGGCCTGGCTGGACAGGCCCAGCTCGCTCATCGCGTAGATGATCCGTCGCTGGACCGGCTTTAAACCATCGGCGATATGCGGGAGTGCGCGATCGTTGATGACGTACATGGAATAGTCCAGATACGCGCGCTCCGTATAGGTCCGCATAGGCATCGTTTCGATGCCGTTACTCTCTACTTCCATCTATCGGTTCTCTGTTCGAATCTGTATTGAGGTGCTGGCTCGCTCACCCAAGCGATGCCTGATCGCCTTTTTTCAGGAGCCAGGCGCGACGATCTGAAGCGCGCTTCTTGGCCAGCAGCATGTCCATCAACTCATCGGTCTTGTCGGACGAGTCGACCCGAAGCTGCACAAGACGCCGGGTGTCCGGGTCCATGGTTGTTTCACGCAACTGCATGGGATTCATCTCACCGAGACCTTTGAAGCGCTGGATCT
This sequence comes from Pseudomonadales bacterium, assembly GCA_046582225.1. GTDB lineage: Bacteria > Pseudomonadota > Gammaproteobacteria > Pseudomonadales > Azotimanducaceae > JAYGEV01. The sequence continues at coordinate 6,154 of JAYGEV010000025.1, read as the reverse complement.
GAACGTTGCCACGCTTCTTCTCTGCGGCGATGCGGTCGAGAACACCCTCTTTTTCCGCCTCGTCCAGGGCATAAGAGACCTCCTTGCCGACGTCGATGCGATACAGCGGAGGCATCGCAACGTAGACGTGGCCGTTCTCCACCAGGGGCCGGAAATGTCGCAGAAACAGCGCGCACAGCAACGTGGCGATGTGCAATCCGTCGGAGTCCGCATCCGCCAGAATACAAACCTTGTCGTAGCGCAACCCACCGAGATCCTTCGAGCCAGGATCCACGCCGATGGCCAACGCAATATCGTGAACCTCCTGGGAGGCGAGCACCTGACCTACATCCACCTCCCAGGTGTTGAGTATCTTGCCCCGCAACGGCATCACCGCCTGAAACTCGCGATCCCGGGCCTGTTTGGCAGAGCCCCCGGCGGAGTCCCCTTCTACCAGGAACAGCTCCGCGCGGTCGGCGTCCTGGCCCGAGCAATCTGCCAGCTTGCCAGGCAGTGCCGGACCGGCGGTGATCTTTTTACGGGAGACCTTTTTGGCCGCCTGCAAGCGGCGCTGGGCGTTGCCGATCGCCAGCTCCGCCAGCTGGTCACCCTCATGGGAGTGTTCGTTGAGCCACAGGCTGAACGCGTCTTTGGCGATGCCGGCGACGAATACCGCCGATTGGCGTGAAGACAGCTTTTCTTTTGTCTGCCCCGAAAACTGCGGGTCTTTGAGCCTGGCCGAGAGAACATAACTGCACTGATCCCACAGATCTTCAGCGGTGAGCTTGACTCCGCGCGGCAGCAGATCGCGAAACTCGCAAAACTCCTTAAGCGCATCGATGAGGCCAGAGCGCAAGCCGTTGACATGAGTGCCACCCTGGGGCGTCGGAATGAGATTGACGTAGGATTCGGTGATCAACTCACCACCGTCGACCACCCATTTGAGTGCCCACTCCACGCCTTCCCGATTGCTTTCGGCGCTATGCATGAACGGGTCGGAAGGTATGGCATCGGCCGCGCCCAGCGATTCGTTGAGATAGCCCTTCAGCCCATCCTGGTACTGCCAGGTTTCACTCTCGTCCGGTTTGCCCTGGATGCTAATGCTGACCCGCAAGCCCGGGCAGAGCACCGCCTTGGCCCGGAGCAGGTGTTTGAGCTTGGGAACGGAAATGTTTGAGGAGTCAAAGTAGTCCGCGTCCGGAAGAAACGTCACCCGGGTGCCAGTGTTTCGTTTGCCGACTGTCCCATTGGTTTTCAAGGCAGTCGTCGGCTTACCTTTTCGGTAGCGCTGCAGGTACGCCTTACCGTCGCGTTTGACCTCCACCTCCAGCCACTCCGAAAGCGCATTGACCACAGACACGCCGACACCGTGGAGACCACCGGAGTATTTGTAATTTTCGTCGTCGAACTTCGCACCGGCATGCAGTCGCGTGAGGATCAGTTCCACGCCGGAAATCTTGTGCTTGGGGTGAATATCCACCGGCATGCCACGGCCATCGTCGCTGACTTCGACCGAGCCATCGCTGCACAGCGTGACCGCGATATCCTGAGCGTGACCCGCGATGGCTTCATCAACACTGTTGTCGACAACCTCCTGGACCAGATGATTGGGGCGGGTGGTGTCGGTGTACATGCCGGGCCGGCGGCGGACCGGCTCCAATCCGGTGAGGACCTGGATCGACTCAGCGGAATACTTGGCTGCTGCCATTGATCGACTAAACCTCTTTCTGGATTATGTGCAACGGGTAGTCGGCGACGCGACCGACCTCACTGGCCACATGGCCGTCTGCGTACAGGTACAACCAACGATAGCCGGGCATCGTGTCGTCAATACTGAACGTCTGCGTGTTCGGCGCAAACTGAAAACACGTCGACGGCGTGCCCAGCAGAACAATGTCTCGGTATACGGATTCAACAACCTGGTGCGCGTGGCCGAACACCATGCCTTTTACGCTGGCGTGCTCGAACAGAAATTCTAACAGCTCCTGACCATTTTGGATGCGATCTTTGTCGAGCCAAGGACAGCCGACTTCGATGGGTGGGTGGTGAGTGGCGACGATAACGTTCGGCACATCGGCATCTGCAAGGGCCGCGTTCAACCCGGCCAGGTCCTTCTCGGAAACATCGGCCCCGGTCTCATTGTCGACGTGCGAGTCCAGTCCGATGATGTCCCACTCCGGAAGGTGCAGCACGCTCGGCTCCGTCAACAGTTGGCCCATGGGCGCTTCAAGGTCGTGATTTCCTGGCAGGCACAACACCGGTCCCTGAAAACGTTCGCCGAGGATAGCGGCAAATCGCTCGTAGGCCTGGGGTTCGGGGTCGTGGCTGACATCACCGGTCACCAGCAGCGCGTCGGGTGAACGCTCTGCCAGAGCCTGGTCGAGCACCGCGTTCATGCTGTGCGCCGTATCCACGCCCAGCAACAGGGCGTCCGGCGCGGCGCGCAAATGCACGTCGGTGATATGAAGAACAGTGGTGAGGGCGTTCGCGGTCAGGTACCGCCCCTCCATTTCATGTAGCGGCCGTTTGCAAGTCTAGCAAGAATCAGCCGGCGAACACCGCCTCGTGAACCGACACTCCGTGCAACAGACACATCGAAAGAAACTCGCCAAGGAAGCGATTCACCTGCGCCTTCTCGTCGGGTAGACGCATGTCGCGGTTGGGGTAGTCATACACGGCACGGAAGTGACCGTCGCGCTGATATTCGACGACCTCTGCACTGCGGGCATCGTGATACAGACGCACCTTCAACGCCGGACGCGTACTCCAGGGCGCCCTGGGCAGCTGTGTGAGCTGAATCATCGTGGTGTAGGGCCCGCGCTCCTGCACCTGTATGTGTACCTGGTAAGGATTGTCTCCGACCAGAACACCGAAGATGTTCACATCTTCGTCGCGCAACGAGGGGAAGAGCTTCATCAGACGCAAATAGTTCGCATCGCACTCGGCCATATGTGCCGGCAGGTCGATGCTGTAACGTTTATCCCCCAATGTCTGACATTGCTCGTTCGAAAGGCTAAATATACCCAGGCTCTGACAACGCGTCACGCTTGACAGTCAATGCGAGGCCCCATTAGGGAACTGGTCCCCACATTAATCTATCAATAAATGCCCGGTGGGAACCAGTTCGGAGAACTTCATTTACCCACTGGAATACCATTCGCGCGGCCTTCGCGACTCTTTTAAAGAGGCTTTTGTTAGTATGCGCGGTTTGCCCCAGATCAAATTGGCGGGTGTTGCCTTGAAAATCTACAGATTCCTCACCGGCATGTTCCTGCTGGTTCTCGCGCAGAGCGTCTGTGCGACCAACATTGCCGAAGTCTACCAGGACGCCCAGGACAACGATCCGGTTCTCGGCGCGGCCAAGGCAGGCCTCGCGGCCACCCAGCAGAGGATTCCGCAGGCCCGGTCTGCGCTGCTGCCCGACATTCGCATCGGCGGCACCAGCGCCTGGAATGAGCGTAGTTTTCCCGGCGGCCCCACGTTGAACTTTTTCACCGGGGAACTGGGCAAAACACCGGACCAGAATTTCAACGAGCACTCCTGGCAGGCTCAGCTGCGCCAACCGCTGCTGGATCTGGAAGCGTGGTTCACCTACCGCAGCTCGCTGGCCGGGGTAGAGAGTGCGGAGTGGGATTTTGCCGCCACCAAACAGGAACTGATCGTGCGATCGGTCATCGCTTACCTGAACGTGTTGCGCGCCGAAGATCTTCTGGACGCGGCCGAAGCAGCGGAAGCCGCCGTAAAACGCCAGCTTGAGCAGGTGCAGCAGCGATTTGACGTTGGCCTGGTCGCGATTACCGATGTGCTCGAAGCCCGAGCCGGTTACGACAACGCGATCGTATTTCGCGTGCAGGCAGCTGGTGATCACGGAATCTTCTTCGTCTCCCTGCGCACTTTGACCGGACAACCCTACCAGAGCATCGCCCGCATATCGGAGTCACTGCCCATCGTTAATCCCGCACCGGCTAACGAAGAGGAGTGGGTGAGTACCGCGCTGGCGACCAATCTGAGCATCCGCACCGCACGCGCCCAGCTCACGGCCGCCCAGCGCACGTTGCGTGCCCGCCGTTCGGGACACCTGCCCACCATCGACGCCACCGTGAGCACCAGTCATTTTGTGACCGGTGGTACCGCATTCCTCGGCACCAAGACCGACCAGGACACCTACGCGGTATCCATCAGCTTGCCCATCTATCAGGGCGGACTGACCTCGGCGCGCGCTCGAGAAGCCCGATCACTCGCCGAGCAATCGCGACAGCTTCTGCTGGATCGACAGCTGAACGTGACCCGCGATACGCGCAACCTGTTCCGTTCGGTGGCCACCGATGTGGTGCGCGTTCGGGCACGGTTGAAGGCAATCGCCTCGAGCGAATCAGCGCTCGAAGCAACTGAGACCGGTTACGAAGTGGGTACCCGGAATATCGTGGACGTGCTGGAGGCTCAGAATCGGTTGTACTCGTCGCAGTTCGATTATGCGGACTCGCGTTACAACTACATCATCGACCTGATGTTGCTCAAGCAGGCGGCGGGGACGTTGGCGGGCGCGGATATAAGGGATCTGAACAGTTTTGTGGATCGGAATAATCCGGTGACGCCTTTGAATTCTTTGCGGGTTCGGGGGACGAATTAGGCCTCTGCAGGACTGGTCGTTGGAATTGGTGGATCTGGGTTCGTGTCTGGAAGCGTAAAGCAGTAGTCAGGAAGGGCGCAGGGCCTCCGGCCTACCCTCGCTTCGAGAAGTTGCCCGCGCTTGCGGTCAATTCTCTGCGCTCGGCTGCGCCTCACATCCCTACTACTGCTTTACGCTTCCAGACACTAATTCAGTTGCGCCAATTGTATCGAGGGGCTGGGAGGCTTATTCGCGGAGGCTGGTCGGTTGGGTGGCGGCGCGGATCTGGGTGCGGAGGAGGTTTAGGAGACGGGGGGTGGCGCCGGTGTTTGAGGAGACTACCTGTTGTGCTGTTTTGCCAAGTTGCTGGGAGAGTGTGGGATCTGTCAGGCATTTGGTGATCTGGGTGGCGAGTTCGGTGGCGTTGCGGACGGTGTGGAGGCAGCCGGCGTCGCTGAAGGCGTCGACGACATCGGGGAAGTTGAAGGTTGCCGGTCCCATGAGCAGGGGCTGGGCACAGATCGCGGCTTCGATGGGGTTGTGGCCACCGACCCGGACCAGGCTGCCGCCAAGGAAGGCGACGCTGGACAGGCCGTACAGATATAAAAGTTGACCCATGGTGTCGGCGAGTAATACGTCGGCGACCGGCCCCTCATGTACGCCAGCGCTGACGAGTTCGCTCTGGCGCGCGACGGTGAAACCGGCGGTTACGATGAGCCGCGCAACTTCGCCGGCTCTTGTGGGATGGCGAGGGACCAGCAGCAGACGTGCGTCCGGGCAGCTTTCCCGGACCATGCGGTGAGCCGCCAGGACGATCTCCTCTTCTCCGGGGTGGGTACTGGCCGCGATCCATACCGGGCCAATGGACAAACCGAGGGCCGCCCCAAGCTCGGACACGCGCGACCCGTGATCTTCGGGCAGCTGGATGTCGAACTTCACGCTTCCCAGCGCGTCGACGCGGGATCTGTCCGCACCGAGCTCAATAAATCTACGCGAGTGATCCGGATACTGGCACGCGATGAAGCTCAACTGATCGAGCATGGTCCGCGTCAACGAACCGATGCGGGCGTAGCCGCGCGCCGAGCGATGGGATAATCGCGCATTCACCAGCAGCGCGGGCACGCCGCGCGCGCTGGCCTCGTCGATCAGGTTTGGCCACAACTCGGTTTCCATCAAAACCAGCAGGCACGGCTCCACCGCATCGTAGAAGCGCCGGACCCCCCACCGAAAATCATAGGGGGCATAGCAGTGTGAAACGCAATCACCAAGCAGACTGGTTACCTGATGAGACCCGGTCGGCGTCATGGTCGTTACCAGGAAATCCAGCTCCGGAAATTCCTCGGTCAACGTGCGGATCAGCGGGGCGGCGGCAATCGTTTCGCCGGCCGAGACGGTGTGAAACCAGACCGGGTTCGTTGGTATCGAATCGGGCACACGGCCGCTGCGTTCGGAGATCCGTTTGCCGTAATCGGGCTCACGCCGAGCCCGCCACAACAAACGCAGGCGGATCACCGGGTAAGCTAGAACCAGCATGGCCTGATAGAGGGTCCGCCACATCGGCCAAGC
>JAYGEV010000002.1:0-7936 GCA_046582225.1 Pseudomonadales bacterium | reverse complement strand
TAACAGGACCAGCCACACGCTTGCCAGCGTTTTCGCGATTCGTTGATTCAACCCGCACCTCCAAAAACCGAATCCAGGCTTACAGACATCTGGTTGGAGCCGAATTGAACCAGCGATTTGAGCGGTTCGACGACTCTGTCCATATCCGTCACCAGTTCGAGCCGCTGATGATTAAGCCCCTCGGGCAGTTGCTGATACAGGTCCCAAAGCGTGAGTGCTTTCAGATTGCGCCCCAGCAACCAGCGTTCATCATCGGTCTGGCTGATGATCTTCAGCTCCTGCAATGCGTCGAACACCCGCTCGTGTTCGGATCCGTTCATTTGTACCCGTCGGCTGATCTCAATATCGCTGACGCTTCGACCATCCATGTGCGCGTCGTACAGCAACTGAAGAATTCGCGAACATTTGACCAGCACCGGTTCGGGATTGTCGCCTTCGTCGTCGCGCATCATTGACAGTGTGCGCACGAATATCGCCCCGCCCAATATGAGTACCCAGACCAGATACATCCAGATGAGAAACAGCGGCACCGCCGCAAACGTGCCGTAGATTGGCTCTATGCTGGTATTTGAAACCACCAGAGCAAACGACTTCTTGGCAACCTCAAACGCGCCCATGGTCAGCAAGCCGCCCGACACCGCGTGGCGAAACGGCACCTGGCAGTTAGGAACTGCGTAGTAGAGAACGGTAAAACCGGCCGTTGTCAGGATCACCGGCATGTAACCGAGCAATATATTACCGAGTCCAAAGGTATCGAGATCGGATACCAGCGGCAGTGACATCAGGTACAGGCTGATGAACATTCCAGCCGCGATGGACGGTGGCCCCAGTGACAGCACACCCCAGTACAGAAGAAATCGCTGCAACCCGCGCCGGGGTTCGGCCACGTGCCAGATGCTGTTGAAAGTCTTTTCGATGGTCACGAGCATCAGAAACGCGATGACGAACAGCACTGCAAAACCGATCGCGGTCAAGCCGCGAGCGCGCTCAGAAAACTCGGCGAGTCGGTCCTGCACCAGCGCGCTGCTGGAAGGAACGAAGTTTTCGAACACATAAGACTGAATGCGATCTCCAACGCTTGCAAACTCGGGCAATACGGAAAACATCGCGTACGCCACGGTCATCATTGGCACCACAGCGAACAGGGAGGTGTACGTGAGCGCGCCCGCCTGGGACATGCAGTCACGGCTCAAGAACTGTTGGACCATCTCGCTAAGATACCAGCGCACCGGCCGCACGATACCGGCCAGTAGTCGGGTCCAAATTGCCTGCAACATTGCCAGCCTCCGGCACGACTGTGGTTAAATGCTCTACGATTTGAACGAGCCATTATAGAGCCCATGAGTGAAGTCACCATCTACCACAATCCACGCTGCTCCAAATCACGTCAGACGCTTACGCTGCTGGAAGAACTCGGTATTGAACCGAATATTGTGAATTACCTCGACACACCACCCGAAGCGGCAACCCTCAAGGCTCTGCTGTCGATGCTTGAACTGGATCCACGAGGGTTGATGCGCAGCACCGAAGCGCCTTTTTCCGAGCTGGGCCTTGATAACCCAAGCCTGAGCGACGATGAACTTATCGCGGCAATGATCGCGAACCCCATATTGATCGAACGCCCCATCGTTGTGGTTGGCGATCGTGCCGCAATCGGACGGCCGCCAGAAGACGTCTTGAATATTCTGTAGCGTGCAGCCCCACATTCTTATCCTGTACTACAGCCGAACCGGAGGGACGGCGAATCTCGCCCGCTTCATTGCACGCGGGGTGCAAAGCCACGGCGGGTTTGAAGCGCGACTGCGCACGGTTCCCCCGGTATCAGCCACAACCGAGCAAACAACACCCGCGATTGCTGAGCATGGCGCCGTGTACTGCACCAAACAGGACCTCGCAGATTGTCAGGCGCTCGCGCTGGGCTCGGCGACTCGATTCGGCAACATGGCGGCAGCTCTGAAACACTTTCTCGACGGCACTTCGGATCTGTGGCTGGGCCACCAGCTGGCGGGTAAACCCGCGGGAGTTTTCTGCTCCACAGGTTCGATGCACGGCGGTCAGGAAAGCACGCTGCTCTCCATGATGATCCCCCTGCTGCATTACGGCATGGTAATCGCCGGGTTACCCTATAGTGAGCGCGCATTGAACCAAACGACCAGCGGCGGTGGTCCCTATGGGCCAAGTCACGTCAGCGGCCCGAATCAGATCTCCGAGCTGACCCTCGACGAGCAGACGCTGGCCACCGCGCTTGGGCGGCGGCTGGCGACGCTGGCAGAAATGCTCAATCCCTGATGCGCAGGCGATAGCCCATCCCGCTCAATGAACCACTGGCGGCGGTTCCGAGGATCCTTCGGTATCTTCGTCTACGCTCTGCACCGCGTAGCGTCGCGTGGTGATCTCACCGGACACGACCAGCGGCAGTTCGCGAAGAAACTCATCCATGTGCTCGGTCTGAAAATGCCCCATCAGGGCATCCATATTCTCCCACTCCTGAAACAGCATCAGGGTATTAGGGTCGGACAGCCCCACATAAAAGTCGTACGAAATACACCCCAGCTCAGATTGCGTGGCTTCGGTCATTGTGCGGGCGAGTTCGAGCGCTCGCTCCCGGCAATCGGGGCGGATCGGAATAGAGCCATGCACGATAATCATTAACCTAACCTCTGCTCGACAACCGGCGCCATCACATCACACCTTGGTGTTTCAGGATTGTCTCGATTTCCGGAACGATGCCCGGGTCATCGATAGTGGACGGGATATCGTACGCATCGCCATCGATCATCTTACGAATCACCTGACGCAGAATCTTTCCCGAGCGGGTCTTGGGAAGGCGAGGCACGACCACGGCGCGTTTGAAGTTGACAAACGCACCCACCGCGTTGCGCACCATTTGCACCAGTTCCCGCTCGAGTTCCACGTGGCCGATGTTCACCCCGTCCTTTAACAACACCAGACCCAGCGGAACCTGACCTTTATCGGCGTCGGCGATACCCACCACCGCACACTCGGCGACGACCGGGTGCGCCGCCACGACTTCTTCGAGCTCGCCGGTGGACAGGCGGTGGCCCGCGACGTTGATGACGTCGTCCATGCGTCCCATGATGTATACGTAGCCATCCTCGTCCCGGAAACCCTCATCCCCGGTGAGATAGAAACCTTCGAACTGCGACCAGTAAGCGTCGTGATATCGCGCGGTATCGCGCCACAAGGTTGGAAAAGAGCCAGGTGGCAGCGGCGCCTTGATCACCACGGCGCCCTCCTGACCCGGACCGAGCTCATGTCCGTCTTCGGCGAAGACTCGCAGGTCATAGCCCGGTACTGGCAAGGTCGGTGAACCAGGTTTCGTTTCCATCAGTTCCACGCCAACCATGTTGGTGCAAATCGACCAACCAGTTTCCGTTTGCCACCAATGATCGATCACAGGTATCTGCAGGTGCTCGCGCAGCCAGTGATAGGTGGGTGGGTCCAGCCGCTCGCCGGCTACAAACTGATATTCGAGCGAAGAGATATCGTATCGATTCTTCAGCTCGCACTCAGGATCCTCCTTTTTGATCGCGCGAAAAGCAGTCGGCGCAACGAAAAAACTTTTTACCTTGTGATCCTGGATCACCCGCCAGAAGGCGCCAGCGTCCGGCGTTCGCACCGGTTTTCCTTCGAACAGAACCGACGTACAGCCTTTGATCAACGGCCCGTACACAATATACGAGTGGCCAACCACCCAGCCGACATCGGAAGCCGCCCAGAACACATCGCCGGTGGTCACACCGTAGATGGCTTCCATACTGTAGTTCAGCGCCACCGCGTGACCGCCGTTGTCGCGTACCACACCTTTGGGCTTCCCCGTCGTACCCGAGGTGTACAGGATGTACAGCGGGTCCGTTGCATCTACCTGCGTGCACCCCACGGGGGACGCCGCCGAAGCCCACTCGGCCCAATCGAGGTCTCGCAGAGAATTGAGCGTGGCCGGTAATTGTTCGCGTTGCACGATGACTACATGGTCAGGCTTGTGCGTTGCCAGGTCGACAGCGTCGTCGAGCAACGGCTTGTAAGCAATGACATTGGCAAACTCAATGCCGCACGAGGCACTCAATATCACCTTGGGTTGGGCATCGTCGATTCGCACAGCCAACTCCGGCGCAGCAAATCCACCAAAGACCACAGAATGAATCGCGCCAATCCGAGCACAAGCGAGCATCGCGACAACGGCTTCCGGGATCATTGGCATATAGACGATCACCCGGTCGCCTTTTTCGACCCCCAGCGCGGTAAGCCCGCCGGCCACGCTGGCTACCCAGTCGGTGAGTTCGGCGAAGCTGAACCTGCGCACCTCGCCGGTAACAGCCGAGTCGTAAATGAGCGCAATTTGCTCTCCTCGCCCGGCTTCGACATGCCGGTCCAGAGCAAGCCAGCAACTGTTGGTCTTGCCGCCGTGGAACCAGCGCCAGGCACCTTGGCGATCTCGATCCAGAATCGTTGGGGGGAATGTAAACCACGGCAGTGCTTCGGCCTGCTCGCGCCAGAAACCTTCCGGGTCGCTCAGCGATCGCCGGTATTGGGCCGCGTAGCTCATGGTCACCTGCCCTTTCGTCGACCAGCGGTTCCCGCTTTCGCGATCAGGCGGCGAATTTGCGCTGCGCTCGGCTGCGCCGCCATGAGGTCACGATACGCGCGCGACCGTTTGCTGATCGCTTTGTGCGCGACAAAAAACTCCACCGCCCTGCGCCAGGCGTCGTCGGCCCCGTAGCGGTTGATGGATACTGTCGTGTTCACAATTCTGTTATCAAGTTGTGACATCACGCCGATCTGAAACACCGGCGTTTGCGTTCCACTTTTTTCGGATTTCAGGCGGCAGAGAATTCCCCTTACCTGCCCGTTAGAATCGATGTGAACTTCTTTTGCCGCCTTGTCCCGAGCCACCTGCTGGCGCAGCGCTAACTCTTCATCACGTGCATCCGCACGCTTTTTTATTGCGGCCCGTTTCGCGCCCCGAATGCGTTTGCCATTGTGCTTTAGTGGGAAGTATTCCTGATAGGTCTTGCCCTCGATCTGTCGCCTCACACGGTAGCCATGAAAGCGAGGCGTATCCAGCAAATCAACGCTCATGTACTAGATTCCCGGAATGACCGAATCCGCCTGCAACCCGGCGATTTCATCGGCGCTGAAGCCGGCATCGGCGAGCACCGCGGCAGAGTCTTCGCCAGGTATCCGCGCACCATGCTGTACCGCAACTTCGGTTCGCGAAAAGCGGGGCGACGGCGCTGGTTGTACCACCCCCTCGACCTCGACGAACGTGTTCCTGGCTTTGTTGTGGGGATGCTCGGGTGCTTCGAATATGGACAACACGGGAGCGAAACAGACATCGGTGCCTTCCATGATCTCGCACCACTCATCACGGGTCTTTCCTTTGAATATCTCAGTAAGCTCCCGTTTGTATTCCGGCCATTTGCTGGCATCCATCTGCGCCGAAAAGCGCTCCGCGTCCAATCCGGCCTTTTCGACCAGCAGCGCATAAAACTGAGGTTCGATCGAACCGATGCAGATATAGCCACCGTCCCGGGTTTCGTAGGTGTCGTAGAAATGCGATCCGCTGTCGAGCAGGTTGGTGCCACGCTGGTCCTTGAACGCGCCGGAGGCACCCATGGAAAAAAACATGGCCATGAGCGTAGCGGCGCCGTCTACCATCGCGGCATCGACCACCTGGCCTTGCCCGGATTTTTGCGCTTCGAGCAGCGCACACACCAGACCGAAGGCAAGCAACATCCCGCCGCCGCCAAAATCGCCCACCAGGTCCAGCGGCGGGACGGGTCGATCGCCGGCGTGACCAATAGCATGCAGCGCCCCGGACAGGCCGATGTAGTTGATATCATGACCGGCGGCCTGAGCCATCGGACCTTCCTGACCCCAACCGGTCATTCGGCCGTACACGAGTTTTGCATTGCGAGCCATGCAGTCTTCCGGACCAATGCCCAGACGCTCGGTCACCCCCGGCCGGAAACCTTCAAACAGGCCATCAGCCGTATCAACCAGACGCAGAACCGTTTCGATCCCTGCCGGATTCTTGAGATCCACCGCAATCGAACGGCGGTTGCGGGCCAGTACGTCTTGAGGTCTGCGCGTCGCACTGCTGATCCGATCGACCCGAATTACTTCGGCTCCCATGTCGGACAACATCATTCCACAGAACGGTCCCGGACCGATTCCCGCAAGCTCAATGATGCGCAACCCATGCAATGGTCCCATCTCAAAATCCCCCAGTAAAATAGACGCCAATTACTCAGGCGAGTTTAGCGATCTTTTGCAGTCGCATCATCCTGCCCATCGTCCCGCACATCATCCAGCCCTTCATCCCGCAGTAGTGCGTACTCCCGAAACGGGTTGTTGTTCAACGGCGAACTGGATTCGGGCAAACCGCGCATACAACTCACTGCGACCCAGCAGTTCTTCGTGGTTGCCGCTCGCCTCAAGGCGCCCTTCTGAAAGAACGAGGATACGGTCGGCCTCGCGCACCGTCGACAGACGATGCGCGATTACCAGAATGCTGCACTGACCCTTGAGCTCTGCGATGGTCTCGCGAATGTGTTCCTCGCTCTGTGCATCCAGCGCGCTGGTCGCTTCGTCCAACAGCAGAATCTCGGGTTCGGTGAGCAACGCCCGAGCGATCGCAAGGCGTTGCTTCTGGCCGCCGGAAAGCCCAACCCCACCTTCGCCAACCACGGTGGCCAACCCGTCGGGCAGCGCGCTGACAAACTCTGCGGCGTGGGCCAGCTGCAACGCCCGCGCAATTCCAGCAGGACTGGCGTCCGGGGCGCCATAACAAAGATTGCTCTCTAGCGTTCCCGCGAACAGCACAGAATCCTGCGGCACAAAGCCCACCCGTTCCCGCACATCGGAGAGCTTCAGGTCACGCAAATCGATACCATCCAGCATGATGCGACCGGCTGTGGGGTCGTAGAAGCGCTGCATCAGATCAAACAACGTACTCTTGCCGGCACCGGACGGGCCAACTACTGCGACCATCTCGCCCGGGGCTACCGCAAAGCTCAGATCGTTGAGCACCGATACTTGCGGGCGGCTTGGGTAGGCAAAACTCAGATCCTCGACAGCGAACGTCGCAGTCCCCGGGGCATTGCCTCTGCGCCGTTCCGGAAGTCGTTGCGGTTGGGCCGCTTCAGGGAGCATCGACGGCGAATTCAGCAACTCCACCAGCCGTTCCGTGGCCCCGGCGGCTCTCTGCAGATCGCTGTAAACCTCGCTGATCGCGCCAACCGAACCGGCGACGATGAACGCATAGAAAATGAACGCCGCGAGCTCCCCAGGTGACGTGCGTTGCGCGAGCACGTCCTGACCACCGACCCACAACATCGTGGCGATCGCCCCCAACACCAGCATCATGACCAGTGCCACCAACCAGGATCGTTGCCGGATACGGCGTACGGCGACCCGAAAAGCCGTGTCTACCCGCTGTTGAAACGCAGCGATATCAAGTCTTTCATGATTGAAGGATTGCACGATCTTGATGCTGCGCAGGGACTCGCCCGCATAGCTGCCAACGACCGCGAGGGTGTCCTGGCTGACCCGGGACAGATCGCGAACTCTTCGTCCAAACAGGATCACCGGAGCAACCACGAACGGCACACTGGCAACCACGATGAGGGAAAGCTTTGGATTGGTGACAAACAGCAGAATCAATCCACCTATGAACATCAGTATGTTGCGCAGCGCAATGGACACCGAGGATCCGATCACCGTCTGCAGCAACGTGGTATCGGTGGTGATGCGTGATTGAATTTCAGTGGGCTGGTTGGTCTCGAAAAATCCGGGATGCAGCCTGATCAGATGGGCAAACACGGCTTGTCGGATATCCGCGCTCACGCGCTCCCCGACCCAGGACACAAAGTAAAATCGCACGAACGTTCCGATCGTGAGCACCACCATCAGA
>JAYGEV010000385.1:0-2531 GCA_046582225.1 Pseudomonadales bacterium | reverse complement strand
CTTTACCGGCCATCGCATCTACGTGGTGTGTCACATTTATGGTTCCAGCAGCGCTGATGTTCTCATCACTGCGGCCGGTCGCTGCAGCCAGACTGCAGTGCAGCTGCTGGCTCGTGACGGGGGCCCGGAGCTGGTCGCGTTCGCCGCCGGGCCGCTCCTGCCCAGAGCCTCCGGTACGGCTCCGCGGATCGAGCTGATTCTGCCGCATCGACTGCAGCATTAATAATCATCATGGCGACCTTGGAGCAGACAATAACCGCGGTCGCGGAGCGCTTCGCCGGCGCCGATCTGTTTTACGGTCACGGCACCCAGGGTCCGTGGGACGAAGCTGTGGCGCTGGTGCTCGGGGTCACGGGCCTTGCGGACGATAGCCGGGCGCTTGGCACCAGACTCGAGCAGATCCTCATCACCAACATCGAGCAAATCACCGAGCGGCGAATACGGGAACGAATTCCACTTGCGTACCTGCTGGGCAAGGTCACCTATGCGGGGTTTGAGTTCCTGATCGAAACCGGGATTGTGATTCCGCGCTCACCCATCGGGCAGCTGATAGAAATGGGGTTTCATCCCTGGTTGCGCGACAATCCAACATCGATCGTTGACGTCTGCTGTGGCAACGGCTGTCTCGGTATTCTCTGCGCGCATCGTTTCCCTGCTGCCATGGTCACGCTGATCGATGTCGATGAGTCCGCGCTGGCGCTCGCACGGCGCAACGTGGCGCTGCACAACCTGCAGGCACGGGTAACGATTGTGAAGTCTGATCTGTTCGCATCCGTGCCGGGGACCCGTTGGGATTTGATCCTCAGCAACCCGCCCTATGTGGACGCCGCCGATCTGGCCTCGCTGCCGCCGGAGTATCGCCACGAACCGGCGTTGGGGCTGGCTGGTGGCGACGACGGTCTCGATATTCTAACGCGGCTCATCACCGCTATGCCCGCTCAGATCAATTCAGGCGGAATGTTTGTTGGTGAAGTGGGTGCCAGCAGCCCTGCGCTATTGCGGCGATATCCAACACTGCCGTTCGTGTGGCCGGATCTGCCCGACGGCGGAGAGGGCGTGTTCCTGCTGGAAGCGCGCGCGCTGGCATAGGGCCGGTGGTAAACAGCCCTTGAACGCCGCGCCGCCAGTTCTCATACTGCGCCGCTACCATAGCGCCTGCTACCACTCGCTCGACGCACAGGATCATGGCCGGGAACACGTTCGGACAGCTTTTTGCGGTGACGACCTTTGGCGAAAGTCACGGTCCGGCCCTGGGCGCGATCGTCGACGGTTGTCCGCCGGGTCTCGAACTGTGCGAAGCAGATCTGCAACAGGACCTGGATCGCCGTGCGCCGGGTCGATCCAAATACACCTCACAGCGTAAAGAGCCGGACCAGGTCAAGATCCTTTCAGGCGTTTTCGAAGGAGTGACTACCGGCACACCCATCGGTCTGCTGATCGAGAACGTGGATCACAAGAGCAAAGACTACCGCGACATAAAAGACGTCTATCGACCGGCCCATGCTGATTTTACGTATCAGGCGAAATACGGCGTACGAGACTACCGCGGTGGCGGCCGTGCGTCGGCTCGCGAAACCGCGATGCGCGTAGCGGCTGCGGGGATCGCCAAGAAATATCTGGCAGCGCACTGCGATCTCACGGTGAGGGGGTATCTGTCGCAAATTGGTGAGATACGCATCGACCTCAAGAGTTGGAATGCGATCGAAGAAAACGCATTTTTCTGCCCGGATCCAGACGCCGTTGAGGAGATCGCCGCGCTCATCGAACAGCTGCGCAGGGATGGTGATTCGATCGGCGCCGAGATCACTGTGCTGGCCAGCGGCGTGCCGGCAGGTCTAGGTGAGCCCGTGTTCGCCAAGCTCGATGGCGAACTCGCCGGCGCACTCATGAGTATCAACGCGGTCAAGGGTGTTGCCCTGGGCGACGGCTTCGATGTGATCGCTCAGCGAGGTACCCAGCATCGCGACGAGATGTCTGCGGACGGTTTTCTCAGCAACCATGCAGGCGGGGTGCTGGGCGGAATCTCCTCCGGCCAGGACATCGTTGCCCGCATCGCCCTTAAACCGACCTCCAGTCTGACCACGCCGGGTCGTTCCATTGACAAACAGGGCAACGAGGTCGAGGTGGTCACCAAGGGTCGCCATGACCCGTGTGTCGGCATTCGTGCCACGCCCATTGCGGAGGCCATGGTGGCGCTGGTGTTGATGGATCATGTCATGCGTCAGCGCGCGCAAAACCCGGATCGATAAATACTGCGCTTGTGTACTTCTGGTTTTAAGGGCGCGCTGATTGCGGTGCGTCGCTAAATTCACTGGCCACCTGGCGGAATGCGTGTGCGGCGTTGGAAAGCGTCCGCATCGGATGCGTCACACAGCCAAGCGTGCGGTGCAGGGAAGGAGCGTTCGTGGTCAGCTTGACCAGGTCATCTTCGATCATACTGGCAGGCAAGACACTCCAGCCCAATCCCGTGCTCACCAACATACTGATGGTTTCCAGATAGTTGGTGGACATTGTCGGGTTGAGCGCAATAT
>JAYGEV010000428.1:0-4114 GCA_046582225.1 Pseudomonadales bacterium | reverse complement strand
GCCGGCGCCCTGCTGCTGTGCATGTCGAAAGTCACGGCGGCCGAAGACGATGCCGCTAACGCCCAGGCACCAACCAGACCTATGCGAGCGATCGTAACCGAACCGCTGTTCATCGTTGCTGTGTTTGCCGCAGTGGTCGGTTACGGGGTGATGACCTTCATCATGACCGCGACACCGTTGAGCATGCATGTCGTAGACGGGCATGGGATCGAGGAGACCGCTGAGGTTATCCGAGCCCACGTGATCGCCATGTATCTCCCGTCACTGGTCTCCGGGCCGCTGATCAGCCGCTTCGGTTCCCAGCGCATGATGACCGCCGGGGTGCTCGCCATGCTTGCCACATTGATCGTCGGGTTTTCGGGTCAGGCGGTCATGCATTACTGGTGGGCGCTGGTATTGCTCGGATTCGGCTGGAACTTTCTGTTCGTCGGCGGCACCACGTTGCTGGTACAAACCTGCCGACCCAGCGAGCGGTTCAAGGCGCAGGCGGTCAATGAGTTCAGCGTGTTCGGCATCTCCGCGGTCGGAAGCCTGCTGGCAGGAACCATCATGGTGCAGTTGGGATGGAGCGCGGTACTGGTCGGCGCCCTGCCGCTGCTCATCGTAATGTTGCTGGTTCTGATCTGGGCACGCGGCACACCGGCCACATTGAGTCCCGACGCCGGTTGACTCGCCGGCTAGTCGGGCAACGCGACTCCTGCCTTGTCTGACCTGTATCGCATGATCACCGATCTCGCTTCGAGCATGACCAGCAGGCTGGTGATCAGCACAATGACATCCAGACCGACCAGCAGGTAGTTGCCGTCGACAAAGAATTGAACAAGCGTTATGCAGCCCGCAAAAAACGCCATGGTGAGTACAAAGAGCATTGGAATCATCGTGTAGTAGACCGGCCGACCGAGCTTGATCAACATCACGCTGATCACCAGCAGCGTCAGCCCCGCGAGAATCTGGTTGGTGGTGCCGAACAACGGCCAGATGATCATGCCCCCGGTACCCGAAGTACCACCGGCGCCGAAAGCCAGCAGCAGGCAGCAACCAACAGCCAGTACCGTTGCCACAATTCCGTTGTTGAGCGCCGGGATTCGGTAAATCTCGCCCCACTCCTGAATGATGTAGCGTTGCAGCCGCACGCCTGAGTCCATGGTCGTGCCGGCAAACAGCACCACCATGGTCGCGAGAAGCGTTTGCGACACTTCGAACGGTAACCCCCAGCCGGAACTGATCAGGTTGGCGCCGCCCTTAATGAACACCCCGGCCCCGGCAGAGCCAAACTCACTGTACACCTCATGCCAGGCATCCGTGCTCGCTGCCAGAGCCACGCCACTCACGGTCACGATGGTGATCAACGCCAAAGCACCCTCGCCGATCGCACCGAGATAACCCACGAACCGAACGTCCGTTTCTTTGTTGAGCTGTTTCGAGCTTGTGCCTGAAGCAACGATGCCGTGAAATCCGGAAACGGCGCCACACGCGATGGTGACGAACAACAGCGGAATAATAAAGGGCGTGCTCTCCCCCAGCTGAGGATTGATGGCCGGTGCGGTGATGTCTGGCATGAATACAAAGACAGCGCCATATAGCAGAATCAGACCCACAAACAACTGCATGCCGTTGATAAAGTCACGCGGCTGCAACAACACCCACACCGGCAGCATCGACGCGATGGCAGCGTACGCGAACAGGATGATGATCCAGTTTGCCTGAGGGGTAAGGCCAAGCATGGGAGGCAGCTGCAACGGCAGCGCGCTGCCGGCATACACCGCAAGGTACAACACCGTGACGCCCCCTATGCACAGCGCGACCAGATTGAAGTTGCGGTGCACAAGCTGACCGATGACCAGCGCAACCAAAATTGCTGACCACGCGGGAAGCACCGCACCCGGGGAACTCACAAACGCGTTGGCGATCACCACGCCGAACACCGAGTTCACCATCAGCAACACCAGGAAAATCACCACCATGAACAGGCTTCGGGTGCGCGTGCCAATGACCGTCTCCGACAGCGCTCCGATCGACCTGCCTTTGTGCCGATTGCTGGCCCACAACGCACCCGCATCGTGCACGCCAGCAAAGAATACCGTCCCGATAACGACCCAGAGCAATGCTGGCATCCAACCCCAGTACACGGCTATGGCAGGTCCAACGATCGGTGCGGCACCTGCCACAGAAGTAAAATGATGCCCCCACAACACGTAGCGGTTGGTCGGCACGAAATCGACCCCGTCATTGAACTCGTGGGCCGGCGTGACGAAATCCGGATCGAGCCTGAAGATTTTCGCAGCGATGAATTTCGAGTAAACGAACCAGCCAAAGGCCATTCCGATGATACCCAGCACCACCATCACCACTGACTGCATACAACCTTCCCCCGGAATCAGTCTCTAACGGCAAAGCCGCGATGCTAGCACGCCCGAACACCACCGATGGTGGGTGGCAACGCCTTTCATCCGCCGTAGCGCTGCTTGAGTTCGCGCTTCAGAATCTTGCCCGTTGCCGTGCGCGGTAACGGATCATCTGTAAAGAATACTTTCGACGGTACGTTGTAGCGTGCAATTCGCGAAGCAACGTGATTTTGAATGTCTGCTTCACTCACCTGGGCACCGGGTTTGAGTTCCACGACCACGGCCACCTCCTCGCCCAGCGAACGGTGCGGCAATCCAATTAGCGCAACATCCACGATTTCAGGATGTTCGTGCAGGACGCCTTCGACCTCGGCACAGTAAACGTTCTCGCCGGCGCGAATGATGACGTCCTTCTTGCGGTCGACGACGTAGTAGAACCCTTCGTCATCGACATAGCCTAAATCGCCAGTCCTAAACCAGCCATCGCTGAATGCGGCCTGCGTCTCAGCCGGTTTGTTCCAGTAGCCTTCAAAAACATTGGGTCCGCGCGCCCAGAGTTCGCCAATCACGCCAACACCGCAATCGCGCAGGTCATCATCGACGATGCGTATGTCCACGGTGGCGACCGGGCGCCCGACGCTACCCGGCCGGGCAAAGTAGTCTGCGCCACCGTTGGTGATGATGGCGGACGTCGTTTCGGTTGCACCATAGCCGTTACCCGGCGCCACCCGCGCATTGAACTGTTCACCGATCTGGTTGATCAGATCCGCGGGAACGGGTGCGCCGCCAGATCCGATACTGACCACCGAATCAAGCACTTCTGCACTGGCATTGGGGCTCTCCAACAACTCACGAACCAGGGTCGGCACCGCAGCCCACGTCAGCACGCCTTCGCGCTGAATGAGTTCCAGCGCCTGGTTGACGTCCCACTTGTACATCAGAACCAGCTTGCTGCCGTTTGCCGCCGCCATGTACAGCCCGGTCAGACCACCGATGTGAAAAAATGGAAACGTCTGCAGCGAACTCGGAGTGGGTGCTGCGGTGGCCCCGGCCGCGGCGGGCGGCAGCAGCGCCAGTGCGATCGCCCCGGCAAGGAACCCGTTGCGAATATTGGTCACGTGATTGAGGTGCGTGTGCAGCGCACCTTTCGGGAACCCGGTCGTACCGGAGGTGTACATGATCGAGGCACTGTCGCCGGGCAGAACATCGACGTCCGGCAACTCGTCAACCTCGCTGTGGGAATTCAATGCATCGTCCCAGTGGGCGACATCAAAGCTGCGCGTATCGTCGCGGGTAACGAGTACTGTCAATCCTGACAGTTCAGAGCGAACAGGCGTCAGCCGCGCATAGCGTTCATCGTCGAGGACCGCGATGCGGCACCCCGAATCGGAAATGCCATAGACCAGCTCCTTGCCGATCCACCAGGCATTCAAGGTTACCGCCACCGCGCCAATGGCCTGGCAGGCAAAAAACGTGATCGACCACTCCGGATAGTTGCGCATGCATATGCCCACCCGGTCACCCTTCTGGATCCCCTGCTCCAACAGCCAGCATGCCAGCTGCGCCACACGCCGATAGTGTTCGGCGTAGGTCACCCGTTCAGTTTCGTAGATCAGAAACTCCCGCTCGCCAAATGCGCGACTCGCGATCAATACTTCGCGAATGGTTTTGTACCCAGAGGCATAAACCCGAATAGGTGAGTGGTCATCATGAGTGTGCGGGACCAGTTCAAACGCCCCGCCCGGTTCGGTCAACTGGCGTATCGCCTG
>JAYGEV010000387.1:0-1748 GCA_046582225.1 Pseudomonadales bacterium | reverse complement strand
CCTAATTGAGCTAACGGCCCTAGTACCATGGGGTGGACGATGGGGATTGAACCCACGACCGCCGGGACCACAACCCGGAGCTCTACCAACTGAGCTACGCCCACCATTGATTTGATGTGCTCACGCCATCCATGGCGCGACAATTCTACCTGATCCAATGCCAGCCTCGGCATCCTTGCCTCGGCGCAACCGCCTATACGAGCGCTGCTCGCATCCGCGCTGCGCGCGACCGGCGGCCGCCCAACTGAGCTACGCCCACCATTGATTTGATGTGCTCACGCCATCCATGGCGCGACAATTCTAACTGATCCAACGCCATCCTCGACACCCACGTCCAGGCACAAATGCCGCAACGAGCGTGTCCGAACGCCCATTGGCGCCGGATTCAAAAGTGGCGCGCCCGGAAGGACTCGAACCTTCAACCCTCGGCTTAGCTTACCAGCTACTGCTTTCGCAGCCCTGCCTGAACCGCAGGCAAGTTTGTGGTCTGGACTATCTCTTCACCGTCTCAGGTGCTGCACGTATAGTCTCTACGGAGCCCTGCGAAGGCTGTGAGCCATCGGGAGCGTCTCTACCCTCCTGCGAGCAGCAGGAACCTTCGAGATTTACCGGTCACCCACTGCCAGAATTCACCAGCAATGGATTTCCTCAGGTTTCAACGGGATTGCCATCAGCGTGTCTGTTAAGGGTTCCCCGTTACGGTGCAGTCCACTCTACCAGTTCCGTTTCCTGGCAGAGGCTCCTAACATTAAAGGCCGATGCTCTATCCAGTTGAGCTACGGGCGCTGTGTGGACCGATTCGCCGATATCGATTCGGCGTCGCATGATCTCCTGTTTCTGTCGAAAAAGTGGTCGGGGTAGAGAGATTCGAACTCCCGACATCCTGCTCCCAAAGCAGGCGCGCTACCAGACTGCGCTATACCCCGTGATGTTTCGGACAACGTTCTTCAGCCCAGCGTCGTTCATCCAACGCGAGCGCGGCGCGATGATACTGATGCGGTTTTAGGCCGTCAAACCAGCGTCGAATTCGGTAACATGCCCAAACTGCTGGCGCCGACACCGGTGGATGTCGGTAGTTGAGGTCTGGTGGAGAAGTAATGACAGCACAAATTCTCGATGGCAGCTCGCTTGCGAGGTCTCTGCGCGAGGAATTGCGGACTCTGGTAGGCGACCGTTTGAGCGCCGGTGAGCGCCCACCCGGTTTGGCCGTCATCCTGGTAGGCAACGATCCGGCCTCCGAGATATACGTAAAGCACAAGCGGAAAGATTGCGAACAGGTCGGTTTTCACTCCGACTTTCAATACCTGGATGAAACAATCACCCAACAGGATCTGGAAGCGCGTGTCTTCGCGTTGAACCAGGATCCAACCATCGACGGCATTCTGGTGCAACTGCCGCTGCCCGACCATATCGATGCCCATCGCATCATCGATCGCATCGACCCGGCCAAGGACGTAGATGGGTTTCACCCGTACAACATCGGTCGGCTCGCGCTCAGGCGACCGGCGCTTCGGCCTGGAACCCCAAAGGGCGTCATGCGCCTGCTGGAGGAAACCGGCGTCGCCATTCGCGGGTTGGACGCCACCATCATCGGTGCATCCAATCATGTGGGACGTCCCATGGGTCTGGAACTGCTGCTGGCAGGCTGCACCGTCACCACGGCTCACAAATTTTCCCGGGACGCCAAGGCCTCGGCACGCTCAGCAGATATCGTCGTGTCGGCCGTGGGGAAACCCGGCCTGGTCAGG
>JAYGEV010000332.1:0-5018 GCA_046582225.1 Pseudomonadales bacterium | reverse complement strand
CGTGTGCTCTTCCGATCTATTCGGCTCCAGCGGCTTTGAGGTCAGGGTCAAATACCCAACCGGGCACTGGCTGGGGATGACCCTCCTCGCGCAACAATCGCCAGCCCGGCAGCCAGACCAGGCGACGCGTCAGCGCGTAGGTGTAGGCCGTACACTCCACCACGGGCTCCTTAACACGGCCACCTGCGGTCACCCGCTCGTCCGGACTGGGATTGAGTTTGGGCAGCCGGCGCAATTCCACGATCAGACCTTCGCGGCGTGCCTGTTCGCGCAGCGCGCTCAGATGCCGGTCACGTTTACTCGGTACCAGCCACAGCACCGGGCCAAACGCAGCGAGCAGAATCAAACTGATTATTACCCAGGTCATTATGGAGCTTCTCTAGGCTTGAGGGGTCTGATGATTGTGTGTATCGTCGCCGCAAAACATGCTCAGAGGCAACATGGCTGACTACGATCGAATCATGTTGGCAGTGGATCTTACCGAGGAATCTAATTTCGTCGCCCAGCGAGCGATGGCAATCGCCAAAGCGTTCGAAGCAGAGCTTCATGTGGTACATGTCATCGAGCCGCTCAGCCTGGCATATGGGGGCGACATCCCCATGGACCTGTCCTCGGTCCAGGAACAGATTCACGAACAGGCAAAGTCTCACTTAGCCGCGTTTGCCAGCAACCTCGGCGTCCCAGAAGACAACCAATACCTGATATTCGGGCGCCCGGAAAGCGAGATTCAACGGCTGGCCGAAGCCAAAGGCGCGGACGTCATCGTGGTTGGCAGCCATGGCCGCCACGGCCTGGCTCTGCTGCTTGGCTCAACCGCCAACGGCGTGCTCCACGGCGCAACTTGCGACGTGCTCGCAGTTCGGGTGGGCGAGCACGCTGAACAACCCAGCTCTGACGAGTAGTAAGCTGAACCAGCCCCGGGCGCTGGCGAAACTGACAGCGCTTTGCGGAGCCCTGTTGCTGTGTGCAGACCCATGGGCGGCAACCTCGGCGGATCGCAACACCTACCAACAGCGCGCTGCATACAAATCCGCGATCGATCACCTCCGAGCCGGCCGCAGCAGGTCGTTCCGCACCGCCAAGGCCCAGCTCACCGATTACGCCCTGTTCCCGTATCTGGAATATCACGAGCTGCAGAGCCGACTGTCCACGGCCAAAACAGACGAGATCGTTAATTTTCGCGACGCGCATCCGGACCTGCCGGTTGCGCGCATCATGTACTGGCGCTGGCTGAAGCGCCTTGGGCAGCGACGTGAATGGCGTCGATTGCTGGACAACTACGAAACCGCCGGTGACCCGGAGTTGCGGTGTTATCGTTTGCGCGCACTGTACGGCACCGGTCAACGCGACGCTGCATTCGCCGAGGTTGGCGATCTGTGGACCGTAGCGTCTTCCCTGCCGAAAGCCTGCGACCCTTTACTCGACGTCTGGATCAACGGCGGCCATCTCACAGACGAGATGGCCTGGGAGCGATTGCAGCTCACTCTGGCCGCCAACCAGCTCCAGCTTTCACGCTATCTGCAGCGATTCTTCGACAAACGCTACAAACCATGGGCGCAATCTCTATACAACGTGCACGTCAATCCCACCCAGATTACCCGCACAAGTCGCTATGCAGCAGACAACGAGCTGTCGCGCGCGGTCATCGAACACGGACTGCGGCGCCTTGCCAACAAAGACGCGGCCGCTGCTGAGCGGGCCTGGCACGGCTATCGAAACAGTCACAGTTTCTCCACCGCCGTACAGGGTGCTCTGGACGACGCAATTCTCATTGGTCGAGCCAATGACGGTGTATTTCCGACCGATCGTCCGTCGGAAATTGGCCCAGCGCTGGCCCTGGGGATGTCTCAGGCCGCGGTCGCGCAGCGAAACTGGTCGGAGGCGTACTTCTGGATCGAGCAACTCGCAGAAGACGACCTCAGCAGCAATCGCTGGCAGTACTGGTTTGCCAGGGCCCTGGCCACCACCCATCTCCACTCCGAACGCGCACGGCTGACCTATCGCGCGCTTGCCGAAAAACGCGACTACTACGGCTTTCTCGCCGCCGAACGCATCGGCAGCGAGGCGCAACTGAACCGTTCCGGGCACATTTTCAATCCCGAGCAGGTCAACCAGCTCAAACGAGTTCCAGCGGTCAATCGCGCGTCGGAACTGTGCGCGGTAGGAGATCTGATCAACGCACGAAGGGAATGGAACGCACTGATCCCAAAGATGAACCCCGCTGACCAGAACCATGCCGGCTATCTCGTGCTGCAAATGGGATGGACCTCGCAAGGAATTCGAATCGCCAACGAAGCTGGCCTGTTCGACAACCTCGATCTTCGTTTTCCGTTGGTCTATCCGGAAGTTTTCAGACGGATCAGCGCGATCACGACCGTGCCGCACTCATTTCTGATCGCAATAGCCCGGCAGGAGAGCGCGTTTGATCCCCAGGCACGATCGAGCGCCAACGCACGGGGTCTGATGCAGCTGTTGCCGAGCACCGCAACAGCCGTGGCCAAGCGTTCCGGTCTGCGGACACCATCGGCCGCGGACCTCTACAACCCGGTCACGAACGTAGAGATATCAGGCCATCACCTGGCCCGATTGATGACGCGCTATGGAGGCATACGCCCGCTTGTCGCCGCCGCATACAACGCCGGTCAAAACCGTGTCGACGGATGGATCAAGGATGCAAGCGGCACTCCTGTCGATATCTGGATTGAAACAATTCCGTTCCGGGAGACGCGCAACTACGTCAAAAACGTGCTCGCTTTCGACCAGGTATATGGACAACTTCTGGGTAATCCGACTCCGATGCTGCAGGTCCATGAGGCGACCGTGCCATGAGCCTCCAACCTGTCACCGACATTGGTGTCAATCTGCTGCACGGCCAGTTTGATCGAGACCGTGACGCGGTAATCGAACGCGCCCGGAACGCCGGGATCGCACGCATGCTCCTTATCTGTACCAACCTGGAGGAAAGCGCACGTGGTATTGAGTTCTGCCGGGCCAGGGATCGATTCTGGTGCACGGCCGGCGTGCATCCTCACGACGCCAAGGACACCCGTCCTGGCTGGCTCGAACAGCTGACTGGCCTGGTGCGCAATCCCGAAGTCAAAGCAGTAGGCGAAACCGGCCTCGACTTTAACCGAAATTTTTCACCCCCCGAGGTTCAGATTGCAATCTTCCGCGCGCAGCTGGAACTTGCCGCGGAGGTTAAAAAACCAGTGTTCGTGCACGATCGGGATTCCGAGGGAAAGGTATATGACCTGCTGAATGAACATTCCGGCGAACTTCCAGCAGTGGTCGTGCATTGCTTTACCGGCGACGGCTCAGACCTCAACCGTTATCTCAATGCCGGTTTTTACATCGGCATCACGGGCTGGGTGTGTGATCCTAGCCGCGGTCGGCTGCTACAGGATCTGGTGCCTGACATACCGTTGGACAAATTGTTAGTGGAAACCGACGCGCCATTCCTGATGCCGCGCAACGCTCCGTCGAACACTTCAAAAAAGGGGCGCAACGAACCGTCCTATCTGAATTTCATCATCGAAAAAATCGCCGAGCTGAATGAATGCGATCCCTCAAAGATCGCCAGCGCAACGCATCACAATGCCTCAATCCTGTTCGAGCTTCCCGAGTACGGCTGAGATTTCAGCACGGCCGAACGGCCAATCGAGTTCCTGCGCGCCGACACGCATTACCGGCAATCGCTCGCCATATCGACTCACCAGTTCTTCGTCACCCGCAATGTCGATCACCTCCAGCGAACGCCCTCGTAATTCTGGCATACTGAATATCAGTTCCAGGGCTTGGTCGCATAGCGTGCAATACTCGGTGGAGAACAGGACAATGCTCGAGTCTTTCATGTGATTCTCGCCCTTCGCTACGCTAATGCCGGTACTGCTGCGGCCTATCCGCTCGAGTGTCACGGACAACTCGACTGGCAGGTTTCTGCCAACAAACACAAAGCCAGCATAAAGCTACCTGAAATCCCGGCCGGCGCAATCCTGGTGCCAAGCCTGAGCCTATTGAGCGACGACGACTACAAATTCCAGTTCGTCTTGAAGCTCGGCAGCCATCGCTGGCCCCTGCACCCGGTACCCTGCGATTCCGCGCCGGAGTCGGAGCCAAACGCGGCGGTGTCGACGCACATTGATTGCTTTCACGTTCACGAGGATCTGCACGCGCCCGAACTGGAAATTGAGATAGTGGGTCTGCGGCACCTCACCGACTATCTCCTGACGGCGACCGCGCGACCGCTCGAACTCACCGAAATCCCTGCACCGAGCACCAACTGTTTGTGTGCGGCGCCGCCGGCAATCACTCAGAAATCCGCTGGCAGCAAGCTGGGGCCACGCGTCTGCTCACCAACGTGCATTGCAATGCTCCTGAAGCAATTTGGCAAGGAAGCCGACCTCTGGGCGGTGAGCGCGGCGTGTTTCGATCCGACGACCAAACTCTACGGCATCTGGCCGCTGGCGCTGCGGGCAGCAAGCCGTGAGGGATGCCTGGGAGCGGTCGAAGTCTTCGACGACTGGCGGGATCCCCAACACATCATTGAAGCGGGTGTACCGCTTGTGGCGAGCATTCGCTTCGCAACCGGCGGCCTGCCGGACGCACCCCTGACGGCCACCGGCGGCCACCTGGTTGTGCTGCATGGCATCGGGCCCGAAGAAGTGCGCGTCTGTGACCCTGCCGCCGCCCGGACAGCCGTGGTGCCTCGCGTTTACGATACCCCGCATTTCGGTCGAGCCTGGCTGGAACACCGCGGCGCAGCGTATATTCTGCTGCCATGAGATACACGCTGCGACTGGTACTTTTGACGCTCGGGTTTGCGTTCACCACGGCGGGTCTTATGCTGTGGCAAGCCGACGACTTCAGTTTCAAGGGGATCTGGCTGTTCGATAACGACTATCAACTGCACTCGCTTCACATATTGATTCTCGGTCTGGCAATGATCCCACCGTCACTGTGGGAGATCTTTGTACTGGAAAACGAGCGTCGCGATGAGCGATGAACGCGTTTACCTCCGA
>JAYGEV010000285.1:0-2377 GCA_046582225.1 Pseudomonadales bacterium | reverse complement strand
CGACGCTCTTCCGATCTGCAATCAGGGCGTTGATGCCGCCTTCAGTTATTTCGCTGCCATTGATTTTTACGGACAAAAAAGCCGCACCAGACATTGTATGAGCCGCGATGCCGCCGGTGTTGCCCGCACTGGCATGATATCCAATGAATATTGCAGCACCGAAACTATCGTCGATTCCCTCCATCATGCCGAGCCGTCTTGGCCAAGCCCTGGCAAGTACGATGTCCTGCGGCAGAGCGTCCAGCAGTAAATTCAAGCCGTTACCGTGTGAATCGCTGACAAAGATCTCGGTAGCGCCCGCATCGCGCGCGGCTTCAATGGCCGCGTTGACTTCCGCTGTCATGAACTTGCGAAACTGACTGTATTCAAATCCGCTCGGCCCCAACTGGGTTTGGCTGACTACTCCGGCAACGCCTTCCATATCTGCAGATATATAGACTTTCAGATCCTGAGCAATCGCGCCATAAGCCACTGGCAGTAACAAAGGCACTAACAAAAACTGGCGAAAAAGAATTCTGCGCATGTCCACATTCATTTGGAGTCTCCCTCAAGTTCATCCCACCACCACATTCGTGGCGGAGTCTTCTGCTGCGGCCAGATCTGATTGAGCGTGTCCCCTTCGAACAACTCGCCATTCTTTATCACGTATTTGATGGTGTTGGTGTTCCGAATGTCCTCCAAGGGGTTCTCGGCGAGCACGATCAAGTCGGCGAGCTTTCCCACCTCGATGCTGCCCAGGTCCTGGGCATAGCCAATCGCTTCTGCCCCGTGCAAGGTTGCTGCTCGCAGCACCTCGAAATTCGTCATGCCGCCGCTCTGCATCGCCCACATGTCCCAATGAGCCGAAATCCCCTGCATCGCGCCGTGTGAGCCAACACAGACACGTCCTCCAGCCCGGACGATTTTGGCGGCCGCGGTGGCCGCTCTCGGATAGACGTATTCTTCCTTGCGGTACCACGGCCGCCGCTTGGTCCGTGAATCGAGGAGGTTATGCGGGATGAATCGCTGTAGTTTCTGATCGTCATGAACTTCCGTGGTCAGATAGAAGTCGTTCTCACCACGGGCGCCGCCGTAGGCCTGCATGAACGTTGGCGTGTAAAAGATCCCAACCTGCGCCACCAATTCCACAACGTCTTTATAAATAGGCGCAGTCCCGAAACTGTGCTCGTTGCCGCTGAATCCGTCGATCGCGTGAGTAAGATCCAGCTTCAGGCTGGAGGCTCCTTCCGTGGTGGGCATCATCCCGAATTTCTTGCTCGCTTCCACCACCCACTGCCGCTGTGTCCGGTTGCCAACCAGGTAGGACTTCAATGTTTTTGTCCGGTAGTACTTTGCGAACTTTGCCACCACATTGTTGGCATCCGTGGCGGATTGAAAATTCGTGTTCTGTCCGATCTCCGGCCCGGTTGAAAAAGCCCTCGGCCCGAGTATCTCTCCGGTGTCCACGAGATCCTGATAGGCGAAAATGTCGTAGTAGTTCACCGCATCGCGGCCCGTCGTGACGCCATAAGCCAGATTGGCCAGAAAGTTCCAGTTTTCCATATCGAGCACACCGCGCCTGATTTCGAACCAGTGCGCATGAACGTCCACGATCCCTGGCATGATCGTCATCTCATTGACGTCGAATATCCGCGCGCCTTCGGGGACAGTGACCGATCCCTTTGACCCAACAGCCGTGATCCGGTTATCAGTGATGACAATATCGGCATCCGGGATTTGCTCCTCGCCTCGCATCGTGATCACCCTCGCGCCACGAAGCACAATCACGCCTCGCGGAATGTGGCGAGGTCGTTCAACGACAGCTTCGATTTCCTCGACCGGCAGTTGCGAGGCTTCGAACGTCACATCGGCCAAGGGCAGGCGAAAAAACGAGGCGCCCAGTCCCCAGGTGATGGTCGATCCACCGTCGGCCCACGCAAAGTAGTCAGCCCCGACCTCGGTGAGTTTTCGCACAGGGACCGAAGCAGCGCTCACGTTCACGGTGGGGGCGGCTCCATCGATGCGCGGCACGGCGACCACATACAGTTGCTCGTTCACGAGCGCCAGGGCATGGCGTCCATCAGGACTGATACGCGCATTCTGAGCAGACGCTGGCTCTG
Source organism: Pseudomonadales bacterium (assembly GCA_046582225.1). GTDB lineage: Bacteria > Pseudomonadota > Gammaproteobacteria > Pseudomonadales > Azotimanducaceae > JAYGEV01. Next base: position 278 of record JAYGEV010000285.1, on the reverse strand, counting down.
GTCCCCAACCTTCTCCGACAATCTTGACGTGAGTGCGCCGGTCCGTGCCGTCGAGTTGTATCGAGATCAGCCCTTGATCGCTGTAACCATAGACCCGCCCTTGTTCGTCCCCGAAATGCGGGGAGATGACGCCACGGGCAGGCATGATAAGGTTCCGGTCACCGCCTTGCGCCGGCATCCAAACAAGTTCGTCACCAGCCCCCCGGTTGTCGAGAGGGTCCTCATAGCGTTCCACCCGCGCCTGTCGCGGTCCGTATACCGCAACGACGCGCTGGCCG
>JAYGEV010000199.1:0-4283 GCA_046582225.1 Pseudomonadales bacterium | reverse complement strand
CCTAATTTCTTTCGCCGCCTGTTTGCTGAGGGGGCGTTCAACCAGGCGTTTGTTCCGGTGCTCGCTCGTTATCGCGGCGTGGGGCCTGATGAGCTCAAGATTTTTGTCCGGATTATCGAAGGCAATCTCATCATCGCGCTGACGCCGGTGATCGCCATCGGAATGCTGTTCGCACCGGTAGTGGTGATGGTTTTTGCGCCGGGTTTCTCAGCCGATGGGGTCCGATTCACCTTAGCGAGCGACATGGTGCGGGTGACGTTCCCGTATCTGGGTTTCATCTCTCTGACGGCCTTGGCCGGCGCGGTCCTCAATAGCCACCACCGCTACGCGATACCCGCGTTCACGCCCGTGTTGCTGAACCTGAGTCTCATCGGTGCGGTGTTGTTTGCAGCCGACCTGTTCGCGACCCCGGTCTATGCGCTGGCCTGGGGGGTGCTGGTGGCCGGAGCTCTGCAGCTCGCCTTCCAGGCGCCTGCGTTGCAGCGGCTTGGCCTGCTCGTCGCACCGCGCGTGAGCGTGACCCACCCCGGGGCCAGGCAGGTAGGCCGCCTGCTGCTGCCTGCGGTTTTTGCCGCATCGGTCAGTCAGATCAACGCGCTCATCGATACAATCCTGGCCTCCACGCTGATCACCGGCAGCATCTCGTGGTTGTACTACTCCGACCGCTTGCTGGAACTGCCGATCGGTCTTGTGGCGGTGGCGCTGGGGACCGTGCTGTTACCGAATCTGTCTCGACTCGACGCAATGGGCGCGCGTGAGCAGTTTTCCAGGACGCTTGACTGGGGTATGCGGATGGGCATCCTGCTCGGCGTGCCGGCCGCCGCCGCGCTGTATACGCTGTCGATACCCCTCATCGCCACGATCTTCCTGCGGGGAGCGCTTACGCCCCTGGATGCAATGATGGCGTCGTTGAGCCTGCAGGCGTTCGCGGCGGGGCTTCCCGCGCTGGTCCTGGTGAAGGTGTTGGCCCCGGCCTATTTTGCCCGCCAGGACACAGCTACGCCGTTCCGTTTCGCCGCCGTGGCGGTATTGACCAACATCGCGCTGAACCTGGCACTGTTTTCGTGGATGGGCCACGTTGGGCTGGCGCTTGCAACCGCGGCGGCGGGGTGGGTAAACGCACTTCTGCTCCTGAGAGGCGTGGTGGATGAGGGTCGCTATCATCCGGGACGAAATCTGATGCTCACGATCGCTCGAGCGCTTGCCGCCACGGCGGTCATGGTTGCGGCGCTGATCTGGTTGTTGCCGGCCAGTGAACGCTGGCTGCTGGCCAACGACCTGCAGCGAGCGGGCTGGCTTGGGGTGACGGTGTTGGGCGGTGGCGGTCTGTACCTGGCATGCCTGCTGCTGTTCGGAGAGCGGCTGCGGAATATGCTGCACAGGGTATGACAAGCCCACATCGCACCCCATAATGGGCCAGATGGAAATCGTCAGAGGCCTACATAACTTTAAGCCCCGACATCGCGGCGGCGTGCTGACCATCGGCAATTTCGACGGCGTGCATCGAGGTCATCAGCTGTTGCTGTCACATCTCATTGCAAAGGGTCGGCAGTTGGGTGCATCCACCACGTTGATGACGTTAGAACCGGCCCCTCGAGAGTTCTTCGCGGGTGAAACAGTGCCGGCGCGGCTGACTCGATTCAGGGAAAAGGTCACTCTGCTGGAGCCGTCCGGCCTCGACCGGATCGTATGCCTGCCGTTCAATGAACAGATTGCCAACACCCCCGCAGAGTGGATCGTTGAGGAACTGATGCACAAGCGCCTTGCGATCAAGTATGTGGTGGTGGGTGACGATTTCCGGTTTGGCAAAGGTGCTGCGGGCGATTACCACATGCTCGAAGAAGCGGGCGCCGAGTTTGGGTTCGAGGCGGACCATATCGGCAGCCTGAATGTAGATGGCGAACGCGTAAGCAGTACCCGGATCCGGGAGTGTCTGGCCGACGGTAATTTCGCACTGGCCCAGAGGCTGCTCGGCCATCCATATTTCATCATGGGTCGCGTAGTCTACGGACGCCAGCTAGGTCGCACGCTCGGGGCCCCGACCGCCAATATCCAGCTTCAGCGATATCGGGCGGCGCTCAATGGGGTGTACGCGGTCAACGTGAACGGCCTCGATCGAAAGTACCGGGGAATTGCAAATATCGGCATTCGCCCCACGGTAGACGGCAAAGAGCCGTTGTTGGAAGTGCACATATTCGATTTCGATCGAGACATCTATGGAGATCTGATTTCTGTGGAGTTTTTCCACAAGATCCGCGATGAACGGCAGTTTGATGGCCTCGACGCACTGAAGGCCCAGATTCACTACGACATCGAAACTGCCCGGGCGTGGTTTGCCGATGGCTGACAACCACAGGGCGCGCAACGGATCACTTGCCTGGCTCGGTTTGAGCGCGAGCATTGTGGTTGTGGATCAGCTGACCAAATGGCTGGTCGTCGAGAATCTGCGGATTGGCGAGCGGGTAGACGTGTGGCCGTTTTTCAGTTGGGTGCGCTGGCACAACGACGGCGCGGCTTTTTCGCTGTTGAGCGGCAGCGGCGGGCGCTGGTTTTTCGTGGCTCTTGCAGCGGGGTTTACGGTATTCATCATCTATGAGTTGAGGCGGTTGCCACTGGACAATCGGCTGATGGGTTGGGCATATGGGCTCATCTTAGGTGGCGCGCTCGGCAATGGCGCGGACCGCCTGGTGTCGGGGTATGTGGTTGATTTTGCGTTGGTGTATTACGCGGGCTGGCATTTCCCGGCATTTAATGTGGCGGACTCTGCGCTCACGATCGGCGCGACCGTCTGGATCAGTTCGATGATTCTCGAGTATTTCAATTCGCGCCCCTCGGGCCGCAACGATGGGGAACAGGAAATGACCGAGTGAGCGACTCGGTACGCGAGTTGATTGCCCGGGCATCGGATCGACTGATCGATCGCCAGTGTCGGGTAACCCTGCACTTTGCAGTGTTGCTCGAGACGGGTGAAGAGGTGGACACCACCCGGCGATCTAAACCGGCCACTTTTGACATGGGTGACGGTAGCGTATTACCCGGTTTTGAGAGCGTCCTCATTGGTATGAAAGCAGGCGACGATGCGCAGATACTGATTGAGGCTGCGGACGCGTTCGGGGCGCGTAACGAGGACAACGTGCGCTTGCTTAGCGTCGACAAGTTCGCCGGTATTGAGTTGGAGCCCGGCCTGATGGTTTCGTTTGCAGCAACCGACGGGGAATTGCCGGGCGTCGTTCTGCGTGTTTTCGCTGACACGGTGGAAGTCGACTTTAATCATCCCCTGGCGGGGCGCAGAATCGTTTTCGATGTGTCAGTGCTCAAGGTGGCCGATTGCAGTGGCGGCAACGACGGGTCGCCAACGTAATGCGAGCGTGGACGCTGATCGTTACCGGATTTACCCTGGTTGAGCTGTTAGTTGCGGTGGCCATCATGGCGATAATTTCGGCTGTGGCCATTCCGTTCTATACCCAGTATTCGTTGCGAGCGTTTCGCAGCGAGGCTCAAGCCGATCTCATGGTCTGTGGACAGGCTATGGAACGCTTCGCCAGCGTCAATTTTTCGTACCTGAATGCCGCGGACACGGACGCCGATGGTGTCGGTGATGCCGACGGCGGGCCGATTGCCCGCGCCGTGTGCGCACCGATTTCGGTGTCAGAGGGGCGCTATGACATCACGATAGATGCCACGGCCGCCGGCTTTGTTCTCACCGCAACCCCGACAGGACGGATGACTGATGACGGGTTCATGACGTTCGACTCGGCGGGCGCCCGCGCCTGGGATCAGAATGATGACGGGGACACCTCTGACGCCGGCGAGCAGGACTGGACCCAATAGCCGCGATCGGCCTTGTCCCGACATTTTTCGCCTGAACGACCGTTCATCCTGGTAAATCGGTCCGTTGGTCGGCCCCATCGTTGCTTCGGCCTACCCATTTCATAGACTCGCCGGTGCGTATCTTGTAGTTGCGGGTGGCGTTGGTGACGACGAAATGACAATCAAGCTGATCAACCGCGGATTCACTCTGGTGGAACTGCTGGTCACGTTGACAATTGCCGCGGTTCTTTTCGGTTTTGCGCTTCCCGCATTCAACGGCATGATGGCCCAGCGTACGATGACTGCGAGGGTCAACCAGTTCGTGCTCGCAGTGAATTATGCCCGCAGCGAGGCCGCAAAACTGGGCGGCGTGGTAAGTATTCAAAGCGTTGATTCAGGTGATACCGATAACGAGTGGGGACTTGGCTACTGCGTTGTGGCGGGGAATCCGGGCGACTGCGACCCGCCGGTCC